>JAJYKH010000004.1 GCA_021788685.1 Deltaproteobacteria bacterium
CCCGGCCGTGCCCCCGGCAGCCGCTTCCCAGGAGGCCCCGGTCCCGGCAGCCGCGGCGCCCCTGCCCCGGGAAACGGCGGCTTCTCCCGAGCCGGCGGCACCGACCTTCACGCCCGCTACTCCCATCCCTCCCGCCACCAGCGGCAACGGTAGCGCTCAGGCGGAGGCGAAAGGGCCGGCCCGCAAGGGCCGGGTCGGGGACGCCATCAAGGTGGACGTGGAGAAGCTGGACAGCTTGGTCAATGCGGTGGGCGAGCTGGTGATCATGCAGTCACTGGTGCGCCAGAATCCGCTGGTCGCGGCCATCGGCGACCCCAAGCTGACCCGCGATTTTTCCCAGCTCTCCCGCATCACCACCGAGGTGCAGCGCACGGCCATGTCCATGCGGATGGTTCCTATCCGCCAGACCTTCCAGAAGATGATTAGGCTGGTGCGGGACCTCTCCCACAAATCGGGCAAGCAGGTGGAGCTGGTCATGAGCGGGGAGGAGACCGAGATTGACCGCAACATGGTCGATTCCATCTACGATCCCCTCGTGCACATGATCCGCAACTCGGTGGACCACGGGGTGCAGCCCCCGGCCGAGCGCGAGAAGGCGGGCAAGCCGCCCGCCGGCACCGTCCACCTGCGCGCCTACCAGAAGGGGGGGAACATCGTCATCGAGATCGAAGACGACGGCGAGGGCCTCAACACCGCCAAGATCCGCAAGAAGGCCCTTGAGCGAGGTCTCGTCAAGTCGGACGAGAATTTGAATGATCACGAGATCAACAACCTCATCTTCCTTCCCGGTTTTTCCACCGCCGACAAGATCACCGACGTCTCCGGCCGGGGCGTCGGCATGGATGTGGTGAAGAAGACGGTGGAAAAGCTGCGGGGCAAGGTGGAGGTGCAGAGCCAGCCCGGCAAGGGCTCGCTCTTTCTCCTTCGGCTGCCGCTCACCCTGGCGATCATCGACGGCATCATCGTCAAGGTCGGCGGTGAGCGCTACATCATCCCCACCATTGCCATTCAGGAGTCGCTACGGCCGTCGGAGGCCCAGTACAGCACGGTCCACGGCAAGGGCGAGACCCTGGCCATCCGTGACAGGCTTATCCCCATCATCCGCCTCTATGAGGTGTTCGGGGTGAAGCCGGTCCAGACCGACCCGCTCCAGGCCATTATGGTGGTGGTGGAGAACGAGGGGCGGCAGCGGGCCTTGATGGTGGACGAGCTGCTCGGCAAGCAGGAGGTGGTGATCAAGAGCCTCGGGACTTACCTCCACGACACCAAGGGGGTGGCCGGCGGCACGATTCTGGGAGACGGCCGGGTGGGGCTCATTCTCGACCTGGCAGGCCTGATCGGCAGCGGCAAGGGCGGCCGGTCGGCAGGCGCCGAGGAGGCGGAGCCGGCGGCTGAGGAGATGTTCTGAGGGGAGCATTCAGCTGTCAGCATTCAGCGATCAGCACAGCAATTGGTGGGAGTCTTTCGAGTAGACCGCTGGCGACAGTTTTCGCTGTTGCTGACGGCTGAGAGCTGACCGCTGATCGTTCATCAGGAGCTTACGGTGACCGGCAACCGGTCAGGGCGCAAACGGGACAGGAGGTGCATTATGGCGGCAAGCGGAGCGGCGGCGCTGGAGCAGGAAGGCGGGGGCCTGGAGGGCAAATACCTCACCTTTGCCCTGGGCAAGGAGGAATACGGGATCGGCATTCTCAAGGTGCGGGAGATCATCGGCCTGATGGAGATCACCGCGGTCCCGCACACGCCCCCGTATATCAAGGGGGTGATCAACCTCCGGGGGCGGGTCATCCCGGTGCTCGACCTGCGCATCAAATTCGGCATGTCTGAGCGGGAGTACGACGAGCGCACCTGCATCATCGTCGTCGAGGTGCAGGCCTCCTCCGGGACGGTGCAGGTGGGGATGCTGGTGGATTCGGTTTCCGAGGTGCTGAACATCGGCGCGGAGGAGATCGAGCCGCCGCCCGCCTTCGGCGGCAGCACCGACACCGCCAACATCATGGGCATGGCCAAGGTCAAGGGCAAGGTCAAGATCCTGCTCGACACCGACCGGGTGATCGGCAAGACAACCCTGGAGCAGTTGGGCGATCTGTAGTCCCGGTAAACAGCTGACTCATGGTCTTTCAGTATGCCAAGCTGACCGATGGAGAATTTCAGAAGTTCAGCGAGCTCATTTTCCGGCAGGCGGGAATCCACCTGAAACCGGAGAAGAAGGAGCTGCTGAACACGAGGCTTGGCAAACGGCTGCGGGCCTGCGGCATCGACTCCTTCCGGAAATATTATGATCTGGTGGTCAATGACCGGAGCGGGGCCGAGCTCATCCATCTGATCGACTGCGTTTCCACCAACTTCACCAGTTTTTTTCGGGAACATTCCCATTTCGATTTTCTCCGCTCGGCCATTCTTCCCCAGTTTGCCGCCGGTGGGCGCTGGGGCCGTCAGGAGATGGCCCTGTGGTCGGCCGCCTGCTCTTCGGGCGAGGAACCCTATACCCTGGCGATGGTCTTGGAAGAGTTCCAGCGCCAGGAGCCGGCTTTCCGCTACCGGATCATGGCCACCGACATTTCGACACGGGTGCTCGCCCAGGCGGAGCGGGGGATTTACGCCCAGGACCGCGTGGAGACGGTGCCTGCCGATTTGCTGCGGCGGTACTTTCAGAAGGGCAGCGGGCAAAGCGCCGGTTATGTGAAGGTGAAGGAGCAGCTCAAGCAGCGAATTTCCTTCCGCCGGTTCAACCTGATGGACGATTTTCCCTGGCGGGACGAGCTGCACGTGATTTTTTGCCGCAATGTCATGATCTATTTCAACCGACCCACCCAGGAAGAGCTGGTGAACAAGTTCCACCGCTGCCTCGCTCCCGGGGGATACCTGTTCATCGGCCATTCCGAAAGCCTGGCCAGTCTCAGGCAGGAGCTCAAGCAGGTGGCCTCGACCGCCTACCGCAAAGAGTAGACGAAGTCGGCCCAGCTTCATTAACACTACTGCGGGCCCGAATGAAAAGGGCTGCCAGATACGCCAACGGAGCCTGATGAAGATCGTCGTCGGCATTTCTGACATGAAGGTGAGCAATGATCCCAGCGACACCTTGATCACCTATTCCCTGGGCTCCTGCATCGGGCTCGTGATCTGGGATCCGGTGGCCAAGGTGGGCGGGCTTCTCCATTATATGCTGCCCGACAGCACGATCGATCCCGTCCGGGCGGAGCAGAAACCCTGCATGTTCGCCGACAGCGGTATCCCCAGGCTGTTCAAGGAGGCCTACCGGCTGGGGGCGGCCAAGAACCGGCTGGTGGTGAAGGCGGTGGGCGGGTCGCAGATCATGGACGAGTCGGGAGTGTTCAATATCGGCAAGCGCAACTACATGGCCTTGCGCAAGATTTTTTGGAAGAACAAGGTGATGATCACCAAGGAGGACATCGGCGGCATGGTCAACCGGACCGTCAGCCTGCACGTGGGCTCCGGGGCCACGGCCTTGAAAGTGTCCGGGCGGGGGGAATTCGAGCTATGAGCCGTCTCGAGGAGATCCTCAACCTGATCGACCGCATTCCGCCTTTCCCCAAGGTGGCCCAGCGGGTCATGGAGATGCTCAAGAATCCCGACGTCACCGCCCATGCCCTGGCCGAGGTGATCCAGTACGATCAGGCGATCACCGCGAACGTGCTGAAGATCTGCAATGCCGCCTACTTCGGCTTGCCGCGCAAGGTTTCTTCCCTGGACGAGGCCTTGGTCGTGCTCGGCCATGAGATGCTGAAAGAGGTGATCATCACCAGCAGCAGCGCGCGCTTCTTCAAGGGCCCGGCCGGCGAGGGCTACCAGCTGGAGCAGGGCGAGCTGTGGCGCCATTCGGTGGCGACCGCCATCATGGCCAAGCGGCTGGTGCGGCACATCCCCCGGGTGGATCCCGGAATCGCGTTCACCACCGGTCTTCTGCACGATATTGGCAAACGGTTCCTGAGCAGCTTCGTGGCGGACGATTTCAAGAAGATCATGACGGCGGTGGCCAGAGAAAACTGTGCTTTCGTGGAGGCGGAAAAGCAGCTCCTCGGGGCCGACCATGCCCATATCGGCGGGGTGATTCTCGAAAAATGGGAGTTCTCGCCAGCCATGGTCCGCTCGGTCAGGATGCACCACGATGCGGACGCCTTGCGCCAGGACCCGCTCACCGCCCTGATCGCCCTCAGCAATACTCTGGTGATCTCGGCGGGAATCGGAGTGGGTGCGGATGGTCTGGCCACCAAGCTTCAGGGCGAGGCCCTCAAACGGTTCGCGATCAGCCAGCCGCTCCTGGACCTCTGCATGGCCGATCTGCTGCTCGAAATGGAACAAGCTGAAGAATTGTTTCACATCTGAAGAAAATTCGAAAGAGAAGCAAGCGGAGAATGAGATATGGCCTTCAACATTCTGATAGCGGATGACTCCGAGACCATGCGGGCGGCAATCAAGAAAGTGGTCACCATGTCGGGAGTGCCGGTGGGGGAATTTTACGAGGCGGGGAACGGCAAGGAGGCGTTGGCTGTCCTGGAGAATGCCTGGGTAGACGTCATCCTCTCCGATATCAACATGCCCGAGATGAACGGCATCGAGCTGCTCGGGGAAATCAAAAAAAACCGAGTGCATGCCAACCTGCCGGTCATCTTCATCACCACCGAGTCGAGCGAGGCCCGGGTGGAGGAGGCCAAAAAGATCGGCGCAGCCGGCTACATCAAGAAGCCCTTCCTCCCGGAGACCATCAAGAAGATTCTCTGTGAGGTCCTGGAAAAGGCCTACGAGCAGCGTCTTTCCGAGGAGATGGGAGGGGGCCGCCAAGGTGAGGCCGATGAGGACATGGATTTCTAAGATCTGCTTACCCTGGAAGGCGCTCTCTCCCCGGAACCATGGAAACAGACCGGCGGGATTGATTCCAAGACGGACCTGATCAGCTGCGGGAGGCTGCGGGATGGATGTCGAGCTGAAAAAAAAGCTGTACCGGACTTTATCGGAAGTCTTCGAAACGATGTTTTTCACCATCCTGGAGCCCTTAGAGGAGCCGCCCGTCCCGGAAGAGGCGAGCGGGGAAGACCATTTCGAGGCGGTGATCGGCTACCGGGGCGACCGGGAGGGAACCTTCCGTTTCTATTTTCCGGAGCAGCTCGCCCGCTACATCACCTTCAACTTCCTCGGCCTCGAACCGGACGAGGTGACCGAGCGCCAATTGCTCGATACGGTGAAGGAAACCGCCAACATGGCGGTGGGGAGCCTGCTGGGCAAACTGGACCCCGAAGGACGCTGCCAGTTGGGGATTCCCGAATCGCGCCGGGCGGTTTTCCCCCCGCCCTGGTTGGCCGCCCACCCCGGGGCGGCCGCCTTCAATTCCGAGCAGGGAATCCTGTGGCTCGTCTACGAAGCCAACTGAGTCAGCAGGAATTTCCGGAATCGCTTCGGTGAGGGAGGGGCTGACATGAGCAAGATCAGGGTCCTGGTCGTCGATGATTCGGCGGTTGTCCGCAAAGTATTCAGCGACGAGCTTTCCCGGGAGAGCGACATCGAGGTGATCGGCACCGCCCCTGACCCCTATGTGGCCCGGGACCTGATCGTCAACCTCCGGCCCGACGTGGTGACTCTCGATATCGAGATGCCGCGGATGGATGGCCTGACCTTCCTCCGCAAGCTGATGAAGTACTTTCCCCTGCCGGTGATCATCGTCAGCTCCCTCACGCGCGAGGGGGGCGCCCTGGCGCTCGAGGCGATGGACATCGGGGCGGTGGACGTGGTCTCCAAGCCCGGCGAGGCCTACTCGGTGGGGGACATGAGCGTTCAGCTCGCCGAGAAGATCAGGGCGGCCGCCCGGGTGGATATGGCCCACCGGGCGGCCCTGGCGGCCCAGCGGCGGGCGGCCTCTCCTGTCGTCGCCCCCCAGCGCGCCTTGGCCCAGAGCACCAACAAGATCATCGCCATCGGCGCCTCCACCGGCGGCACCGAGGCGATCAAGGCGGTGCTCACCCAGCTGCCGCCCAACGTGCCGGGCATCCTCATCGTGCAGCACATGCCCGCCAACTTCACCACCAGCTTTGCCAAACGCCTCGACAGCCTCTGCCAGGTTCGGGTGAAAGAGGCGGAGGACGGCGATTCGGTGGTCCCCGGGACCGCCCTCCTCGCGCCGGGCAATTTCCACATGGTCATGCGGCGGAGCGGCGCCCGCTATTACGTGAACATCAAGACCGGTCCCCTGGTCTGTCATCAGCGGCCGGCGGCTGACGTGCTGTTCAATTCGGTGGCCGCCTATGGCGGCAGCAACGCGGTGGGCGTGATCCTCACCGGCATGGGCAAGGACGGCGCCCAAGGGCTGCTGAAGATGAAGGAGGCCGGCGCCCGCACGATCGCCCAGGACGAGAAGAGCTGCGTGGTCTTCGGTATGCCTAAGGAGGCTATCAAGCTGGGGGCGGTGGACGAGGTGGTGTCCCTCGACAGGATCAGCCAGGCGATTGTCGATCTGCTATAAAAGGTGGATCATTGAAGTCCGATTTTTGAAGTGAAAACCAAAAATCCTCAATCTCAAATCAAAAATAACCCTCCCAACATCAACACTTTTCTTTACTCCGCTCCCCCCGTTAAACCCACCCTGGCCGTGGGCCCCACCTCCCGGTGGCAGGGAATGATTAGGGCCAGGGGGGTGGCATGGCAGGCGCCGCCCACCGCCCTGGCATGGCCGCTGCCCCTTATTTCGGCGGGCAGTTCCCCGTACATCCTCACCTCCATACGAAATTCGGGTGAGCAACTCCCAGAGGGGCTGGCGGAAAGGGGGACCGTATGCCCTAAAAACAGCGAGTGGCACGGAAAGGAAAATTCGGCGTCGCCGGTAAAGAACAGATGAAAGCGCTCAAGGATTTCTTCCCGGAGCCGATGCGAAGAATGGAGGGAGGCGCCTGGGAAGCGCCGGCGCTGGAAATGGCTGGCGTGGTGATGGGCGGCCGCGGAAAAGGGGAGGTGCAGGGCCAGCCTCCCAGGCGAGGGCACTGAAAGGAAGCCGTCACAGCGGCAGACGGCTGTCGCGAACAAAGGCCGGTCAGCCGGGAGTGGCGCGGGCAACGGGGGGGCATGCTTGTACGTCTTTGAATTTTTTTTTGCCGGGCTTCTTTCTTTTTTCCGTCCATATATAGTAGGCTGAATGCGGATTTGTACGATATATGGTTGTTTTTGCTAAAAATGGAGAGCTGTTCGGGCGCAAAAACAACAAGTTGCGGTTAATATTTGCAAAATTACCTTGACTTTGTCTCTCGTTTTCATTTATTAGATTTCAGGTGCGGGACGGGCATTTCGGCAATCAGAAAAAGAGCATCTCGGGGGAAGAAGGAGTTATGAGGATATTGCACAAAATCATCCTGCCATTATTCGTTGTCGTCTTTCTTTGTGCCACCATCTCTCTGATCAGCCGCGAAGCCGCTGCCAAAAGCGGCACCAGAATTCTCTCCTCCAAGCATAAGTTTTCGGCCCATGTGCATCACCCCGGCGCAACCCGCAGAAGGGTAAAAAATAAAAAATCGGCCATCAAGCGGCATTTAGCCAGTCGCCGCCATTCAGCAATCAGCCGCCATTCGCTTGCTCGCCATACTTCGGCGGCTGTGGTGCCGGTCGCCGCGAGCGAGAGCCATCCGGCATCTGCCGCGGAAGAGGTGCTCACCGCCGGCAGGCTGCGGCCCCGCATCGGCGCCCGGGCGGCCATTATCCTTGACGCGGGCAGCGGCGATACCCTTTTTGCCTGCTCTCCCGATCTGCCAGGCCAACCCGCCAGCACCATCAAGATCATCACCGGGCTCATTGCCATCGATTCCCTGAGTAAAGACGCGCAGGTCATCGTGAGCAGCCATGCGGCCGCCATGCCCCCTTCCAAGGTCTATCTCAAGGCCGGTCGTTCCTACCGGGCTGGCGACCTGATCAATTCGGTCCTTCTGGCCTCTGCCAACGATGCCGCTGTGGCACTCGGCGAAAAAATAGGCGGTTCCGAGTCGACCTTCGCCGCCTTGATGACCGCCAAGGCCCGGCAGCTGGGGGCCACCAACACGGTGTGCATGACCGCGAACGGTCTCACCGCCCGGGGGCAGAGGACTACGCCCCGGGACCTGGCGGTGATGTTCAATCAGATCATGAAGAACCAGGAATTTGCCGAACGGATCAGGAGGGTGCAGGTGACGACCAGTTTTGGCGCGCTCCTGCGCAACCACAACCGGGCACTGTGGCAGGTGGCAGGCGCCGAGGGCGGGAAGACCGGGTACACCTGTGCCGCCGGCCAGACTTATGTCGGCAAGTTCCGACGGGGCGAGAGCGAGCTGCTCGTAGCGCTTATGGGCAGCCATACCATGTGGCAGGACGTCAACACCCTGGTCAAGTACGGCTTTGCAAGCGAGGCCAAATTGGCCGCCAATCGCAGCCGGAAGCACTTCGGGTCGGAAATCGTGCAGGTCAAGCAGCTCGGGAAGGAACGCCCCAATCCCCTGCTGGTGGTGCTGACCGACCGCAAAAAGGTTTCCCTGTAAGCCTCCGAGCCCCCTTTCCATTCGTCCCTCCCCGGTGCCGGCCAGGCCTTCACCTCGCCGCTCCGGGGAGCTTCATTTCAGGGAACGATTCGAGCGGCTTGCCCAGGCAGGCTCCAGGCAACCCGATCTCCCGGTCAGCGCTTCCCTCCCTTTCCCTCTGTCGTTTCTTCCTATGGACCTTTTCGACTGCGGCTCGAAAGAAGAGTGGCGCCGCCACATGGGCGGAGCCGGCATCACTCGTGAGGAAGGCAACAGGGCGGCTGAACAGCTGCGAAGGTTGCCGGCCTACCGTGAAGCCAAGGCCCTTTTTGCCGCGCCAGGGGCGGAGCTGCTGCAGATCCGCAGCAACGCCCTCGTGGACGGCAAGGAGCTGCTCATGCCCGGCCCGGGGCTGAAGGAAGGGTTTTTTCTTCTTCGCCCCTACACGGTTTCCTTTGAGGAGGTGGCCCATGCGGTCACCTACAAGGGCTTGGCGCGATTTGGGAAGAGGCTGGACCGCAGAGACATCCAGGGACTGGGGCTCGATCTCCTGCTCACGGGGGCGGTGGCGGTGGACGGCTGCGGGGGGAGGCTGGGCGATGGTCACGGCTTTTTCGATCTGGCTGCCGCCATCCTCCATGATTCCGGGGCGGTGCCTCTTGGGGGGCTCACCCTGGCGGTGGTGGCGGAGCGGCAGATCGTGGCCGGGGAGCTGCCGCATGAGATCTGGGACGTGCGGGTGGACGGGCTCGTCACCCCGGCGGGTGTGAAAGAGATCAACGATGGCCCCACTGCCCGGCCGACGGTGCGTTGGGAATCGGTTCCGTTCAAGAAAGTGCGGAAGATGACCCCTCTCTGGCAGCTTTACCAGGAGCTCCATCCGCTCCCAGAGTGAAGGCAGAATTCAGAAATAAGAGGAAATCCGTTGGCGTTTCCTTCTGGATTCTGTCCCTGCGTTTCACCCTTTATTTTGCTTGAAGACCGGCTCCAGGCCACAGGCCTCCGCATAGGAGGCGATCTCTTCCTTCAGATCCCGCACGTAAGGGCAATCCCAAACCGCCAGCAGCTTGCGCCGGGCGACATAAGCAGGAAGCCCAGCGCTGCTGTCCAGGCCGGGGGCGCGCTCGATGAGGTAGGGAAAGATCTGCGGCCGGCGGCAGACTTCGGGCCGCCCGGGGTAGATGCGGCACCGCCCCGTGCCGTCCTCCAGGTGGGGGCAGCTGCTGCCCCGGGGCAGGATCAGGCTCCAGCCGCTCTCCCAGCGATAGAGGCCGGGCCCTAGCTCGTAAAAGGGACGGTCCCCCAGGGTGAGCGGCGGCTCGGAGAGGGCGGTGCACTGCCGGCTTGCCGGCGAATCCGTGGCCGGCAGGGAAAAGAGGGACCGTTCCTGGGAGGAAAGGGGGATTTCGAAAAGCTCCTGGCTCATGGTGCGGTCCGGGCCGGTGCAGCAGAGGGTGCAGCTGCAAGGGCCGCAGAGAATGCTGTTGATCTCCTCCAGCTCCCGGGCGAGGATCTGCTGTCCTACCCAGGCTTCGGCGGCCTCGAAGGCCGGAAGCGGCTTGCCCTGCTCGTCATAAAGGGTGGCAGGGAGGGCGGAGGAATCGTTGAAATCGCTGGCCTCCAGAGTGGGCAAGTAGGGAGCGAGGAGGTCCGCCGGCCGGTGGTAGCTGCCGGACCCGGTATCGAGCGGGTCCGGCAGCTCTGCCAGCACCGCGGCCATGGTGGGAAAGGACCCGGTCAACCGAAGCAGCTGGGCGAGGCGCGCCAAGGGGAGGAGGGGCTGCTGCAGTTTCCGGCGGCCGGCGGCGAAAAGGTCCTGGTAACACATGAAGAAGCTCTCACATTCAGCGTTCAGCGATCAGCAAAGGAGCAGCGGGCGTGAGGGACACCCGATGGCTTGCAGCCTTTCGGCGTCGGCCTGACCGCTGGTTGATGGCCTCGCCGAAATCTCCGAGGCGGGCGAAATGAGAAAACCATGAGACTCACCATGTGGATCGTCGGCGGAGCGGCTGTGCGAGACCGACGAAGCTGACAATGCTCTTCGGCTTGACCCGGTCGAGGTGAGCTATTATAAAGGAAGCTGTTCCCTGGAAAAAGATCTTTCCCGTCCTCCCAAGGCGTTTGTTATGGAAGAGCTCCAAAAATTGGCCCTCACCGAGCACCTGGCCGAGCTCCGCCGGTGCCTCATCGTTTCTCTGATCGCGGTGGCGGCCGGATTCGCCCTCTGCTACGCCTACATCGAGAAAATCGGCGCTTGGTTTTTCAAGCCGCTCTATGACGTGCTCCCCAAGGGATCGAGCCTGATCTTCACCTCCTACCAGGAGGCCTTTTTTTTTATCTGAAGCTCGCCCTGGTGGCCGGTGCCCTCCTCGCCAGCCCGGTCATCTTCTCCCAAATATGGCGCTTCGTGGCCCCCGGGCTCTATCGCCATGAGAAAAAGGTGATCCTGCCCTTCACCCTCCTGTCCGCCGTCTGCTTCCTGGCAGGCGCGGCCTTCGGCTACCTGGTCGTTTTCCCTCCCGCGTTCCGCTTCCTCATGGGCTTCACCACCGAGTACCTGAGCCCGCTCCCCACGGTGAATGAATATTTTTCCCTGAGCCTCCGGCTGCTCATCGCCTTCGGCGTCATCTTCGAGCTGCCGGTGTTCATGGTCCTGCTCGCCAAGATCGGGTTGGTCAACACCCGGTTCCTCACGAAGAACCGCCGCTACGCCATCCTCCTCGCCTTCATCATCGCCGCCATCCTCACCCCCACCCCCGACGTGGTGAACCAGTTCCTCATGGCCGTGCCGCTGATGCTTCTTTATGAGATCAGCATCGTGGCGGTGTGGCTGCTGGGGCGAAAGAAACCCGCCCGCGAAGAGTCCTCGTCAGATAACAGGGATAAATAACTTCCTCCCGCCATCGGGTGTCGGCGGTTTGACTGGCTCGGCATCCGGGTGGCACTTTTTTCCCATCCCACCGATACCCCTCTTTTCCATACGATTCGTTAATTTCCTTGTAATTGCGTTGAAACGCCTTGCCGGTTTGTCATGGCACGGTGTTTGCTCTGGATGAAGTGAAAGTTTTATTTAACTTTTCCGCCCGGGGTTTCGATAGGTGAGGGTAGGGAGTTGGAGCCAGGAAGTCTTCTTGAAAGCCAATAGAAGGACGACGAAGATGCTGAGAATCAAACAAGTCAGCGAAGAATTGGGAGTCCCGGTTTCCACTATCCGCTTTTGGCAGAAGGAATTCGCCGAATTCGTCAGCCCGGGGCGCACCGATGGCGGGCAGCGCCGTTATTCCGAAAGCGACCTCGCGGCTTTCGCCCAGATTAAACAGCTGGTCTACGGGAAAAAATTGCCCATCGATACGGCTCGCCAAAGGTTAAAGCAAAAGGGATCCACGGGTATCGATTGGAGCCAGCAAGTCATCTTGATTACCGGTGGCACCGGCTCCTTCGGCAAACATTTCTGTCGTTACATGCTGGACCAGTATAGTCCCAAGGCAATCCGGGTTTACAGCCGCGACGAATTGAAACAGCACGAAATGCGAATGGAATTCCAAGATGATCAGCGGCTGCGTTTTCTCATTGGTGACGTGCGGGATGCCGACAGGCTGCGCCGGGCGATGGAGGGGGTGGACATGGTGGTCCACGCCGCGGCCCTCAAGCAGGTGCCCGCGTGCGAGTACAATCCCTTTGAAGCGGTCAAGACCAATATCCATGGCGCGCAGAATGTGATCGACGCGGCAATTGACGGGGGTATCAAGAAAGTGATTGCCCTCTCCACCGACAAGGCGGTCAACCCGGTGAACCTGTACGGCGCCACCAAGCTTTGCTCGGACAAGCTGTTCACTCAGGGCAATGCCTATGCCGGCGGCAAGGGAACCCGCTTCGCCTGCGTCCGTTATGGCAACGTGATCGGCAGCCGTGGCAGCGTGATCCCTGTCTTCCTTAAACAGAAACCAACCGGCCGAATCACGATAACTGACCAGCGGATGACTCGTTTCTGGATCACCCTGGATCAGGCCGTTGAGTTGGTGCTCAAGGGGTTTCAGTATATGGAAGGCGGGGAGATCTTTATTCCCAGGATTCCCAGCATGCGAATCGTTGATCTGGCCGCGGCCATTGCGCCGGAATGCAAAATTGACCACATCGGCATCAGGGAGGGCGAGAAGCTGCATGAGTCCCTGACCGGAGAGGATGAAGGCCGCCACGCCTACAAGTATAAGGGCATGTATGTCATCATGCCGAGCTATTCATGGTGGCAAAGGAAGAATTATGTAGGCGCTGAGAAAATGCCGGATGGATTTATCTATACCAGCGATAGCAATGAGGAATGGATGAGCGTGGAAGATCTGCGGCAGATTGTGTTCGGAAGCAAAGCGGCAGAAATCGCACCCGTTCGCAAGGTGGCCCGAGTCAGATAAACTCTCCTCCAGAGGGGTTTCGGTGAACAAATTTCTGCCATACGGCCGCCATGTGATCGATGAGGATGACATCGCCTCAGTGGTCGAGGTGCTGCGTTCTGATTGGCTTACCACCGGGCCCAAGGTGGGCGAGCTCGAAAAAGCCGTGGCGAGTTATTGTGGTGCGCGTCACGGGGTAGCGGTTTCGAGCGGCACCGCCGCCTTGCATGCGGCCATGCATGCACTCGGCATCGGACCCGGGGATGAGGTGATCGTCCCCGCCATCACCTTTGTCGCCACCGCCAATTGCGTGGTCTACCAGGGCGGGACACCGGTCTTTGCGGATGTCGAGCCGGATACGCTGCTGATTGATCCTGCGGACGTGGAGCGCAAGATTACGGGGAAGACGAAGGCGATCATTGCCGTCGATTATGCCGGTCAGCCTTGCAATTACGATACCTTGCGCGAGATTGCCAACAAACATGGATTGAATTTGGTCGCCGATGCCTGCCATTCCCTCGGGGCTTCTTATAAACGAAGAAAAGTCGGGACGTTGGCGGACCTGACCGTGTTCAGCTTTCATCCGGTCAAGCACATCACCACTGGCGAAGGGGGGATGATCGTCACCGATGGTGAAGAACTCGCCGCCAGGATGCGTCGGTTCCGCAATCACGGTATCGCCACCGATCATCGGCAGCGGGAGGCGCAGCGCACGTGGCGTTATGAAATGGTGGACCTTGGCTTTAACTATCGCATCAGCGATTTTCAATGCGCTTTGGGGATGAGCCAGTTACGAAAATTGGCGGGGTTCGTTGAGCGCCGTCAAGAGATTGCCTTCAGGTATAACCAGAAGCTTGCAAATCTTGATGAGGTTAAACGTTTATTGGTAAGCGAAAATGTCACGCACGCCTATCACCTTTATGTGGTGCGGCTGCGGAACAATCATATCCGTACTAGCATGTTTAAAGAATTGCGGGACAGGAATATTGGAGTAAATGTCCATTACGTGCCCGTCTATCTCCATCCTTTTTATCGGAATTGCTTTGGCACAGGGTCTGGCCAGTGTCAAGTAGCTGAGGAGCAGTATTCAAGAATCATCAGTCTCCCAATCTATCCTGCCCTCACCGACGAAGAGGTGGCAAGGGTGGTAGAGGAGCTCCGGTTATCTCTTACAAAGATTGGCGGAAGTGAAAATAACAACGAGGGAAAGTCATGGTCATAATCGGTGGAAAAGAAATTTCGGCGGAAAAACCGTGCTTCATTACTTTTGAAGCCGGACCGACGCACAACAGTTTGACTTCCGCAAAGGAGTTGGCTCGACACGCGGCTGAAGCTGGAGCTGATGCGATCAAATTTCAGATTTTCGATCCGGACCGGCTGGTGGCGGACCGCAAACAGCTCTTCTCCTATGAAGTTCTGAAAGATCGAGAAACGGGGGCGGTCGAAACCGTAACCGAACCGCTTTACGACATTCTGGTCCGGCGCTGTCTGAGCCAGGGCGAATGGCGGGAATTGAAAGCCTTTTGCGACACTCTGGGGCTCTCGTTTTTTGCCACCATTGGCTTCGAGGAAGACATCGATCTTCTTGTGCAGCTTGGCTGTCCCTCAATCAAAATCGCCTCTGCCGATGTCGACCACACGCCCCTCATTCGGAAGGCGGCCCGGACCGGCATGTGCGTTCAACTTGATACGGGCAGTGCCACCATCGGTGAGGTCGAGAAGGCAGTCGACGTTATTCGCGCGGAAGGAAATGAGGACATTATCATCCATCACTGCCCCTCGGGCTATCCTGCCCATCTCGAAAGCATCAATCTGAAGGTGATTCCCACTCTGAAGAGGATGTTCTCCTATCCCATCGCCTTCTCGGACCATACCCCCGGATGGGACATGGACATAGCGGCCATTGCGCTGGGGGCCCAAATGGTGGAAAAAACCATAACCCTCGACCGGATGACCCGAAGCGTCGAGCATGTCATGTCATTGGAACCGCCGGATATGAGGAAATTTATCAGAGCGGTGCGATATCTAGAAAAAGCGATGGGGCAGCCGCGCCGGGTCCTTCATTCTGCGGAGCGTGAGAAGAGAAAGGCCATTCGGCGGAGCCTTTTCTTGCGAGGACCGGCGAGGAAGGGGCAGCGCCTCGGAGACGTGGACGTCGAATTCAGACGGCCCGGCTTCGGGATCCCCCCAAACCGATTCGAAGAGCTTCAGGATGCATGTGTAAATAATGATCTCCCCGCCGGCCATATGCTGGCTCTTTCGGACCTGCACTGGAGCTGACGAATTGAAAAGGATCGCCATCATTCCGGCTAGGGGAGGATCGAAGCGGCTGCCCCGGAAAAATATCCTGCCGGTGGCTGGACGACCGCTGCTTTCCTACCCCATTCGCGCTGCCCGGGAGAGCGGTCTTTTCGAAAGAGTGATCGTCTCCACGGAGGATGATGAAATTGCCGGTATTGCCAGCAAGGCCGGGGGCGAAGTCCTGCAGCGGCCTCTTGAGCTCGCCGGTGATCGCTCGACGGTGGTGGAAGTCTGCCTTCATGTCCTGGCGTCTCTGAAAGACCACTCCATTTCGGAATTTTGCTGCCTTTACGCGACGGCCCTTTTCATCACGGCAGACGATATCAAAAAATCACATGTCCTTCTGAAGGATGAGCCCCAGGCGGATTTTGTTATGGGGGTTTCTGGCTACGACCTCCACCCGATTCAGGCCCTTCGGGAAGACAATGGTTTTCTGCAACCCATGTGGCCGGAATATGAAAGTCTGCAGTCGCAATTTTACCCGGAGCTGGTGGCGAGCAACGGCACCCTCTATTGGGCACGCGTGGAAGAATTCCGGCTGGCAAAAACATTCTACGGCCCCCGGCTGAAGGGCTTCAGGGTTCCCCGCAGCCGGTTGATCGATATCAATACGCCGGAAGAGCTTCAAGAGGCCCGAAGAATGGCGGAACGGATTTTCGCCGAAAAGCGAGATTGAGGAGCGGATGATGAGTCGCTATCAGACCGATCAGGAAGCATTTTGGGCCGGAGGGTTCGGCGACGAGTACCTGCTCAGGAATCAGGGGGAAAAGGTGGTGGCCAGCAATCTCCATCTTTTCGCCCGCGTACTGTCCGCCACGAGCGGGGTCGCCTCAATCATGGAGCTGGGGGCCAATGTTGGTCTGAACTTGAAGGCCCTGGCCCGCTTGCTGCCGGGCGTCCAGATGGAGGCCGTCGAGATCAACGAAAAAGCCGCTGCCAGCCTGGAGCAATGGGGAGGGGCCCGGGTCCACCGATGCTCCATCCTCGAATTCCAGCCGGAGATCCAGAGCGATCTCGTTTTCACGAAAGGGGTTCTCATTCATATCGACCCCGAAAAGATCCCGGTGGCTTACGATCTCCTCCACAGGGCCAGCCGGCGCTACATCTGCGTGATCGAATACTACAACCCGAGTCCGGTGGCGGTTTCCTACCGGGGGCACAACGACAGGTTGTTCAAAAGAGATTTCGCCGGCGATTTGCTCGATCGTTTCGAGAACCTGCGGCTGGTGGATTACGGGTTCGTCTATCGGCGGGACAGAAATTTTCCGCAAGACGACGTCACGTGGTTCCTCTTGGAAAAGATGGGGTGAAAAAGCCACTCGTCATCAGGGCTGATGCCAATGAAAAAATCGGCCTCGGGCACGTCATGCGCTGCCTGGGGCTGGCCCAGCTCTGGCGCGAAAAGCGGGGGCCTGTCACCTTCGTTTCGGCCAACGACGGGATGGCCGCGCGGGAGAGATTGACCCGGGAGGGAATGCAGGTTCTTGTTAACCACGTGCCGGCAGGCTCCAGGGAGGATGCCGCGGAGACGGCGGCTATTGCCCTGAGAGAGGGAAACGCCTGGATCGTGGTCGACGGGTACCATTTCAGTGGCCTCTACCAAAAGGCGATTAAAGATTCGGGATGCCGGCTGCTCTGCCTGGACGACTACGGGCACGCAGAACATTACCACGCCGACATCATCGTTAACCAGAACCTCCAAGCAGAAAAGGGGTTGTATCCAAGGCGGGAGGCAAACACCAAGTTGCTGCTGGGGCCGCGGTATATTCTGCTGCGGGATGAATTCAGGCGGCGGAGCAAGCAGGAGAAGGCCTTCTTGGCAAGAGCCCGAAAAATTCTGGTGACCATGGGCGGCAGCGATCAAGAAGGCGCGACCTTGCGGGTCGTTCGGGCGCTGCATTTCCTCCAGGGGCAGGAGGGCTACGAAGTGCGGGTGGTCGCCGGCCCCGCCTACCCCTGCCTGCCCACCCTCCGGCAAGCGGTTCGAGAAGCCGGTGAAGGCTTTCGGCTGTGTTGCGACGTGCAGGATATGGCCGAGCTGATGGCGTGGGCGGATCTGGCTATTACGGCGGGGGGAAGTACCTGCTGGGAGCTGGCGTGCATGAAGGTGCCAACCATCGTCATCGTTCTCTCCCGCGACCAGGAGCCGGTCGCCGCCGCCATGGCGACCAGGGCAGGGACCGTCAACCTGGGCTGGCATCACGAGGTTTCGGAGCGGCATCTCCAGAAGGCGGTAGGAGAGGTGGCCTTTGACCGGACCCGGCGAGAACAGATCGCCCGCGCGGCTGCTTCCTTCGTGGACGGGAAGGGGGCCGAGCGGGTTATCCAGGAGATGCAGGAGAGATCATGAGCTATCCCGAACCTTCTCGGTCGCCGGCCATCCGGATCGGCGATCGCGTCATCGGCGGCGGCCAGCCGTGCTTCATCGTGGCGGAGATCGGAATCAATCACAACGGCGATGTCGAATTGGCCAAGGAGATGATCGATGCCGCGGCGGAGGCGGGCGCCGACTCGGTGAAGTTCCAAAATTACCGGACCGAGGATTTCATCGCTGATTCCAGCCTCACCTACGAATACCATTCTGCGGGCCGCAGGATCATCGAATCGCAGTTCCACATGTTCAAGCGTTACGAATTGAGCCCCCGGGCCCTGCAGGCCTTGAAAGAGCATTGTGACCAGCGGGGCGTCATTTTCCACAGTACCCCGACCAATGAGCAGGGCGTCCGGGATCTGGTGGCCCTCGGGTGCCCGGTCTTGAAGAACGGCTCGGATTTCCTGAGCCATCTCCCCCTCATTCAGGCCATGGGGCGCACCGGCTTGCCGACGGTTCTTTCCACCGGCATGGCCACCCTGGCTGACATCGAAGAAGCCGTGCAGGCCTTCCGGAGCACCGGCAATGATCAGCTGCTCCTCCTTCATTGCACGTCCCGGTACCCGACCCCGCCCGGGGAGGTGCACCTGCGGAAGATTCCCTCCCTGGCCTCCTATTTTCAAATCCCTGTGGGCTTCAGCGATCACAGCGAGGGATGGGAAGCGGCCGCCGGGGCGGTGGCACTGGGGGCCTGTTGGATCGAGAAGCATTTCACGCTGGACAAAAATCTCCCGGGTCCCGATCATCGCTTCTCCGCCGATCCCGAGGAATTCCGGGCACAGGTCCGGGTGGTGAGAGCCATCGAGCACAGGTTGGGCTCATCCGAGATCGGCCATACCGAAAGCGAAGGGCCGAACCGACGGGATTTCAGGCTGTCGTGCGTGGTCGCGCGGCCTATACCCAGGGGAAAGGCGCTCGTCGATGGTGACATCGTCTTCAGGCGCCCTGGGTGGGGGCTGCCACCGAAGGAGGCCCCCACGCTGCTCGGAAGGCGGGCGAAAAGGGAGATGCAGCCCGGGGAAGTGATCGACCCCCGTGACTTGGAATAGCGAGAGTCCCGAATGACGGCAGAAGCGGCAGTTATCAACTTGCGGTCCCTGGCCGAGGGCGACCAGGAGTTGCTGTTTGCCTGGCGCAACGATCCCTGGATCGTCGAGCGCAGCACCAGCAGGCGCCTGGTGAGCTGGCCCGAGCACAGGGCCTGGTGTGGGGAAGTGCTGTCGTCCCCTCTCCATCTGGCCTTCGTGATCACGATCGATGGCGAAGAGGCGGGGCTGGTAAGGTTTCACCGGACCGATCCGGACCAGGCCGAAGTGTCGATCTACCTGATTGAGCGGTTCACGGGACGCGGCTGGGGAGTTGCCGTTCTCAGGAGAGCGTGCGCCCTCGCTTTTGCCGAATGGCCGATTCGCTCGGTGCGGGCCCATGTCCGGTCCGACAACGCGCCTTCCTGCTCCGCCTTCACCAGGGCCGGGTTTACATCTGCCGTTGCCCTTGGCAAGGATTGTCCGCCAAGCCATAAGGAGTTCCTCCTGGAGCGAGAAGAGGAAAAATCAAATCCAACGGGCCAGGACCTCCACATGGAGCGCCTCCGGTCCTTCTACCTGCCCCTGCTCGGGACCGGGGAGGACACGTACCGGACGGTGGGATGGGGGTCGCAGCGAGGCCAGACCAGGCGCTTCGAGGTCCTTCTCGAGGTCGGCCAGATCGGGAACGGCTCCGTTTTGGACGTGGGGTGCGGGATCGGCCATTTGGCTGATCACCTGCAGCAGCTTGGCTATAAGGGGGATTACCTGGGGATCGATCTCGTTTCCGAGATGGTGGCTACCGCGTCGAGCCGCTGCCCCGGTTGGAGCTTCCGGGTGGCGGACCTCGCTGCCCCCGATTCCGCTTTGCGGCGAGATTTCGTTTTCGGCAGCGGGCTGTTCACCTTTGCCGACGAAGGGTTGATGTGCGAAACCATCGCCAGGATGTATTCGCTGTGCCAAGTGGCCGTGGCGGTCAACTCGCTCAGCTCGTGGGCTGCCTCTCAGGAATCGGGCGAATTCCACGCCGATCCGGCAAAGGTCCTCGCCTTCTGCTCCCGGTTGACATCCCGGGTCGTTCTCCGCCACGATTACATGCCCCACGATTTCACCATCTACCTGTACCGCGGGAAGGGATCGTGAAGATCGTTTCCATCAACCAACCGGCATACCTCCCTTGGCTGGGGCACCTGCACCGGATCGCCGCCAGCGACTGCCACATCGTTCTGGACCATGTACAGTTCGAAAAGAACAGCTTCGTCAACCGGAACAAGGTTAGAACGGGCAACGGTTCCTGCTGGTTGACCGTGCCGGTGAAGACCAAGGGGAAGTTCGGCGAGCTGCCCATCAGGGCGCTGGAGATCAACAACGAGGTGCCCTGGCGGGAAAAGCATTGGAAAACCATGGCGCAGAGCTATGGGAAGGCTCCCTTCTGGCAGGACCACCGGCCGTTTTTCGAAGAGGTTTACAAACAGGAGTGGCGCCTTCTCGCCGACCTCTGCCGGACGGTCACCTCGTACCTCCTGAAGGCCTTTTGCATCGCAACGCCCCTCCTCTCCAGCTCTGACATGGAGCCACACGGGAGAAAGGATGAGTTGGTCCTCGATCTCTGCCTGAAAGCTGGGGCGGAGATGTACCTTTCCGGTCCCCTCGGCAGGAACTATTTGCGGGAGGAGATTTTTGCCGGGCGCGGGATAGAGGTCCGCTATCAGGACTACATCCATCCTGAGTATGCCCAGGCGTTCAAGGGGTTTGAGCCGTTCATGGCCGGAATCGATCTACTTTTCAATCATGGTCCCGAAAGCCATCGCATTCTGCTGTCCGGCAATGGAATCGGGTGCTGCGCGAAGGAGAATTCATGAAGGTCCTGGTCATTGCCGCCCACCCGGACGATGAAGTGCTTGGGTGCGGGGGCACGATAAAACGGCTGGCACAGGAGGGGCATGCGATCACAATTGCCATTCTGGGGGAAGGGATTACTTCCCGTCATCGGACCCGGAACGAGGCGGATGGTAATCTTGTCTCGCAACTCGAACAGTGCAGCCATCGGGTCGGGAAGTTTCTGGATGCACGTCGAGTGTTAACCAGAGGCATTCCTGATAATCGATTCGATTCACTGCCTCTCTTGGAAGTTGTCAAAATTGTAGAAGAAATTATCGAAGAAATAAATCCGGAAGTGATTTTTACCCATCATGGCGGCGATCTTAATATAGATCACATGGTCGTCCATCGGGCAGTCCTCACGGCGTCGAGGTGCCTCCCTGATCAAATAATTCAGAGCGTATATACATTTGAGGTACCTTCTTCCACAGAATGGGCTTTTCAACAGTTTGCACCTGTTTTTTCCCCAAACTTTTTCATTGATATCACGGAAACCATGGAAGACAAGGTTCGGGCGATGTCCATGTATGAATCGGAAGAACGGGCGTTCCCGCACCCCCGTTCGCCTCAATCGTTGGAGGCCATCGCCAAGCGCTGGGGCAGTGTGGTCGGTTGTAATAGGGCGGAGGCATTTCAAATGGTTCGACGAGTCTGCCATATTCGAGAAAAATGTCTTTGATATCGCCTTAAAAGGAAAAAATTCAAAATGGAACTAACTCACAGCTATTTTCAGGAAAACTTGGCGCTATTGAAGAAACATCATCCTGCGGTATGGCAGGCCGTGATGGACTATGTTGGCGAACCGCTTGGAGAGTTCTGCCTTGCTCCAGATGGCAATCACAACCTACTGATTTGTAATGAAAATGGAGAGAAATTTTTTTTGCATGACCCCAATTCTCCTCTTGCCGAGTTGGCAGAGTATTACGCCAGGGTGCCGGAAGAAACCACAGGAGTCGCGGTGTTCATCGGCATGGGACTAGGTTATACCCCGAAAGCCATGCTGCAGGCTCGACCTGGTTTGCGGCATCTAATGGTCTTCGAGCCGGAGGTTGGAATCTTTATCCAGGCGCTTCACGCGCAGGACCTGACCTCACTCTTTACGGATCACCGAGTGCGCATCGCTATCGGCTCCGATGTCAATGTATCGCTCCAGCTGGCTCCCCTGTCACGTGCCCTGCAATTGGAGAGCCTGCATATTCTGCAACATCTTCCATGCTTCCGGCTTGCAAAGGAAACCTATCAGGCCCTCTATGATGAGGTGTACAAGCACGGCAATTCCTATAATATGGGCGGTAATACCACTGCTGCATATGGCGGGAAATTCATCGCCAACCGCTTTCGGCATTTGACCGTCATTCACCACCAACAGTTGCTGGAGCATCTCCAGGGCTCATTTGACAAGGTGCCGGCCATCATCGTGGCAGGCGGCCCCTCCCTGGACAAAAACATCCATCTGCTCCCCAAGGCCAAAGGGAGCGCGGTGATCATTGCCGCGGACACCGCGCTGCCGGCCTTGCTGGCGCACGGGGTGGTCCCGGACTTTACCTGTTCTATCGATATGCAGGACATCACGCTGGAAAAAATTGTCGATGTTGCCGCCGAAGCCAACGGTACCTCGCTGATCTGTTCTTCCTGGTTGACGCCTCGAGTCTCCAAAAATTTTCCGGCTCGTCAGGTGTACTGGTCCTTTACCGGGAAAAACATGGAGAAATGGCTTAACGACCTCCTGGGGGGCAAGGTGCTGACCACAGGCGCCGGCACCGTGGCCCAGCTCAACTTTCTCGCCGCTTATCTGTTGGGGTGCTCTCCCATAGTTTTTGTCGGCCAGGATCTGGCATTCAGTGATGGGGCCGGTCATTCTCGGCACACATCATTGACCTCCAAGGACGGCATTGGACTTTTGTCAAATAAGGGAGAATTTCTGGAAGTCGAAGGCTACGGCGGCAATAGGAAGGTGCGGACCAACAGAGCTTTTTTGGGTCATAAGCATCATTTTGAGCGGGCAATCGCCACCGTTCCTGATCGGCAATTCATCAACGCCACTGAAGGAGGAGTGAGGCTTGAAGGGACGGAGGAGCTGCCACTGCAAGAGGTGATTGGCCGCTATTGTATGCGGAGTATCGATGTTGCAGCTGTCATTGACGCTGCCGAGAAACAGGGCCGGATGCCGAGCAGACGGCGGATGATTGACTCCCTGGCCCAATTGATGAGATCCATCACCAATCATAAGAAAGATATGGCGCTCGTCGAAGGCCTGGTTGCCAAGCTCGCCAAAGAACTTGAAGGCCTCCATGAACGTGGCGCCAGTTACAACAAGTTCGAGTCGCTCCCCCTGACCGTGCAGCAGGACATCCGAAAAATGGATACCGTGAATGCCAAGCTCGACAAAGCAAGGATTTGGGATTTGCTTGACGAGGCCACCATGGAAGGGCTTCGATTCAGCGAGCGACTGAAGCACGAAATCCAGCAGCTTGCAGATGATCCCGCACAATATCTTGAATGGCTGCGCAAGGCCATTGAGCGCTTCGCAGTGATCAATAAGTTTCGGCGGCAGGTGCTGGAGCCTTTTGCCAAGCAGGTTATAAAATTGCAGAGCTCTCTCCAGCGGGAAGATTCATTGCTCAGGAAATTGGCCAAGCCCAAAAACGACTCCGCCGAAAGTGTGCTCGAGCTGCTTCGACTTTACTACGAGAACGGCGATCATGTGCTCCTCGAAACAATGATGGCTGCATATTGCAATGACCCTGCTGACTCTGCCGAGCTCTCCTTTTATCTTGGAGTCATAGCCGCCCACCGGTCGCAATTCGAGCAGATGGAGCAACATTTTTCCACCGTGATGAGCCTTGACCCTTCGTGGCTGGAACGTATTAACGGATGCAGAAGGAGTATGGCCGCACTGTACTTGGATTTTTTCATTCATTGGCGGCAAAATGATCTGACGGTCGCCCACCGGATGTTGTTTAAGGCTGTGCGCTATGCGCCCGATTATCTGCCTCTGCAAAATACACTCGTTGGCGAGGCCGACAAGATCCTGAACATGGCGGAAGCCGCGAATAAAAATGCCTGGGAAGATCGAGTAGAGATGCTCGCTGTTTGGAGCAAAGGGCTGACAGTCGACTCTAATCTGCTTGGTGTCCTCGGATCGGAACGGGCATCCAGGTTCCATTATCTCAATGGCGAGGGTTTATTTAACCGCGACGATTTCGGCGGCGCCTTGGCCGCTTACCAGCAGGCCGCTTACTTGAGTCCACAGGATGCCTCTATCCAGGTGGCCATTTTCGAGGCCGCCTTCAACATCGGACAGCCTGATTTGGGGATAGAGGCATTGAGCCGGGCCGTGGCTCTGGACCGTTCCCTGGCCGGCCACTGGGAAGAGCTGGGCGACCTGCTTGCTCCGCAACAACCCTCCGAGGCCCTGGCTGCCTATGAGCAATGCTTTGCCGTCCAGCCGGGGCAGCTTCATCTGCTGAAGAAAATCGGCGACTGCTACCTGGCCATGAACCAATTGGAGGCCGCCCATGAGGCTTACCGCCAGTTGAAGGAGAAAATCGGGGGGAATATCTCCCCTTGCGGAATCGGAGTGTGATGGCCTCGCAAAGAACAATATTGGCGTTGTCACGAGAGGCGGCGGAGGCAATCTAATCTAAGCAATCTAATCTTATGTTGTTGGCCGCTGCCAATGCAGCGATTGCGGCCCTGTGCTCCCAATGATGTTGTTCTTGGTTTCTTGGCCCCCTCCCATGCTGCGCCGCAAGTGAGCTGCTTCCTGGGCGCTGCAAGCGTCATCCATCGGATGAACCCTCCCTCCTTTCCGCAGTCACAAACCACAATCCATTTATTGCTTTTCGGTTGTCGTCCCCACTCTCAACTTCATCCTGATTCTCTTTTCCTCCAGGAAAAGAGGAAAAAAAATTCACGGATTTATCTCACCTGCCGATACGCTTAACGGAAAAGGAGGCTTGAGGAAATCAATCTTCGGCCGAGAGATCCACAAGGGGGTGATTGCGGGATAAGACGGCAGGCAGCAAACGGATGTTCAGCTACGTTTCACTGAAGGGGAAAGGATTCCCCTGGATCAACCACCTCAAGGAGGAATTGAAAATGTCATTACGCATCAACACCAACGTGGCGGCGTTGAACGCCCACAAAAACCTGGTCGCCAACGACAACGCCCTGTCAGCGTCATTGGAGAGACTTTCGTCCGGCCTGCGGATCAACAAGGCCGCGGACGACGCCTCCGGCATGTCCATCGCCGACTCCCTGAAGTCGCAGGCCCTGGGCCTTGGCCAGGCTGTCAAGAACGCCAACGACGGCATCTCCATGGTGCAGACCGCCGACGGCGCGCTCCAGGAATCCATCAACATCGTCAACAGCATCAAGACCAAGTCCATTCAGGCGGCTCAGGACGGACAGACCACTGATTCCCGCAATGCGATTCAGTCGGACATCACCAAACTGATGCAGGAATTGGCCAGAAGC
>JAJYKH010000234.1 GCA_021788685.1 Deltaproteobacteria bacterium
TGGTTGCCATAATGCTTCCTCAGATGATCGCATTGAAACCGCTTTCCCGGATGGGGCGGCCGAAGGTCCTGGCCAGCAGCTCCTGGGGGGCGCCGCCGACCTTTTCCGCCTGCCGATCCCCCATCTGCTTCCTCCAGGCGTTGGCGAAACGCTCCCAGGCCTCCCCGGAGCTGTCCTGCTGGTCCACCGAGACCATGCACTCCCCCAGAACGAGGCCCTGCTTCTGCAGGTTGTCCCGGAACTGGCCCATGTTGCTTTCGAGCGCCTCCTTCACCCGTTTGTCATCCATGGTGAAGGCCAGGGAGACATGGTCATTCTTGACCAGCACCTCCACCTTCACGTCGCCCAGCTCCGGGGGACGAAGCCGGAGAACAAAATGCTGCTCGTTGCCGCCCAGGCCCCGGGCCACGCCGGCGGCGATCTGATTGAGCGCCTGCTGCTGGAGCTCGGGGGCGAGGGGCGGCCCGGGGACCGTATTGGTTGCCGGCTCTGCCTGGGGCGGGGTCCCAACGGACCGGCCGGCCGCCAGGGAGAAGGATTCGGCCGCGGCCGGCGATACCCCTGCCGGCGCCTTGTTGACGATGGCCTCCATCAAGGCGCGTTCAGCTTCCCCCTTGGCGCCGTTGCCCTCCTGCCCGGCGTTGCCGCCCGCGGCCGGATTGGAGAGGAAAGCGGCGGCCGCGTCTTCCACCGGCGCGCCGAACAGCCCGCCTTCTCCTGCCTGCTTCCCGTCGCCGGCATTCTTCGTCGCGGATTGGCCGAGCTTCGGTTGGGGGGGCGGGGCCTCGATCCGGACCCCGGCGAGATCGACGCTGGCGAGCAGCTGCTCATACATCCCCCGCACCGCCCCCTGGACTGCCGGGGACCAGCCGGCCCCGTTCTCGTTGAAGCCGGATTGGACGAGCACCTGGTTCATGTCGGCAAAAAATGCCGGCAGGTCGGTTTGGGGCCTTTGGGCATTCACTTGGGTGATGGCCTGCCGCAGCATGCTCTCCAGGCGGCCGAGGCTCATGTTCACCGGGCTCTCGGGCTGGAAGCCCCGGTTCCAGGAGAGGCCCCGCTCAGGGAGCATGGCCTGCTGCAGCTCCAGGGTGACCCCGGCCTCGCCCAGCATGGACTGAAGCTGGTCGGCCTCATCGTCGCTCAGCACCACCGGGGGGCCGTTTTCCTTCTGGGGGAGCCCCTCCAGGGCCTGGAGGAATTTTCCCAGGTCCAGCTTGCCGTCCACGGCCACCGCCTGCGACTCGATCTTCTGCAGTTGATCGACACCCACCCCTAGCCGGCTGAGAATGGATTCCAGGAGGGGCAGCCTGGTTTCCGCGACGTTCACCGGGTCCGGTTTGGAGAGGTTCGCGAAATGCTGGGCAAGAGCCGCGAACAGCTCTTCGAGGGGGAGCTTGCCCTTTTCCTGGAGCCGTTGGAGCAGGGCAGCGGTCTCCGCGCTGCTCATGCCGGCATCGGTGGCGAGCTTCTGGAGGACCCCCGCATCCGGCGGGGCGAATGACCATTGGCCGGGGCCGTTCTTGGTGTCGGTGCTCAGCGCCTGGAGCTTCTGCATGAACTGCTGCAGCAGCCCGGCCACAGCCGGCACATTCTGCCCGGCGGCATCCGGCCCGGATTCTTTGGCCGGCTGGCCCTTGGCCGCGGAAGCGGCCGGTGCCTGGCGGGCGACCCCGAGCAGGTCCTTCTGGCCGGACTCCTCGTTCAGGCGCCGGTCCATGAATTGGGCGAAATCCTGATCCCCGCTCAGGTTGGCCGTTTTGGCCGCGCCCTGGACGGCGGGCAGCCCGGCCGGCATCATCGGGTTCAAGAAGGGAACTTCCACGTTTTTCCTCCTGATGAATGGGAGAAAGAGGCTCTTTGCCCCGGCCTGTTGCAAATGGCGTACCTTACCAATCGCTTGATGGAGCGACCGCACAACAATAACGAAATATCAATGAGTTAAGCTATAAACCGGAATTCCAAAATGGCCGAAAACAGGGGAGAAAAGAAGGACGAGGGAAAGAATTGCCGGGGAGGGAAGGAGGCAACGGTATGGCGATTCGCGGGCGAATTCGACGGAAGGGAATGAAAGGACCTACGGATCTCAAGAAGGCAGGGGGTTGCCGGGAATGAGAAAGCGTTCACAGGCGCCATAGATTCGCGTGAGCGCGCCGGTCCGTAATAGCCAGCTATACGGATCGATGCGGTCGCGCGAAGATGCGGTGCATGTGGACGCTTTCTACTTGATCATGCCGAGCTGCTTGCTTACGCGCACCGCTTTGTCCGGGTCCAGCTTGGCCATGATCTGGGCCACGGTTTCGGTCTTCATGAGCTTGAGGATGCTGACGACCTCGTCGTCCTCCATCCGGCCGAGGAGGGGGGCGACCTGGGTCGGCTTCATCGAGTTGTACACCTTCACCAGGTTCTTGAGCTGCTCGTTCTCGCCGGTCTGCAGGGTGGCGAGCTTGGCCTCCACCTGGGCCTGCAGCTCGTTCAGGCGCGCCATCCGGGATTGGAGCTCCTTTTCGAGCTGCTTGAGCTGCGCCTCCTTGGCGGCCAGCTCCTTTTCCTTGGCGGCGACCGCCATGTTGCGGGAGGCCAGGTCGATTTCGTCCTGGGAGATCGCCGCCGGGCCCTCGGCCGCGGTGGAAGAGGGCGAATGGACGACCAGCACGGCCACGAGGAAAAGCCATCCCAGAACCTGCCGTGTGCTGTTCATGCCTTCCCTCCCGAGCTCAATAAAGTGAGAGCAACAATTGACGAGTGAGGAGCTGATGGGTCACTCCCTTCTTGTCACTTGCCACCTGTCACTTGTCACTGCAAGTGAGCAGCCCGCCCATGGCGGAGGACAGTCTGCTCGTCGTTTTCTTTCTGCTCTTTCCGCAGGGCTTCCCGGACGTATGCCTGGTGCTCTTTTTCGCGGGCCCGCTCGATCACCTTCCGCGCCTTCACCCGGTCGGCCAGCCCGCTTCGCGCCTTCTCCACCGCCATCTGCTGGGCGTCGATCATGAGCCGCCTGGCCCCGATCTCCTCTTCCTTGCGGCCGAGGGCATCCATATAGAAAGTGAACAGCAGTCCGGTCATGGGGCGTTTCTTGCGGTTTTCCAGCTCGGCGCCCAGGCGCAGCCGTTCCTCCTCCAGCTCGACCAGCCGCTGCCGGTGGGCGGCGAGCACGGCCTGCTCCCGGGCCAGCTGCTGCTGGGCCTGCTCCTCCAGGGTGCGCCGGTAGCTGAGCAAAGTTTCGAGCTTGAACCGGAAGGCCATCCTTCAGTCCCTCAGGAGGCCACCAGCTTCGCCAGAGCGGCCCGGCTCTCGGCGAGCGGGCATTTATTCTCCACTTCCTGCCGCAGGTACCCATTCAGCCGGTCGATCATCCCGATGGCATGATCGATGGCCGGGCTGCTGCCCTTGGCATAGGCGCCGATGTTGATCAGGTCCTCGGAACGGCGGTAGGTGGCGAGCACTTCCAAAAAGGCCTGGGCCTGCTCCACCTGCTCCCGGGGGACGACGTCGCGCATGCAGCGGCTGATGCTGCCCAGGATTTCGATCGCCGGGTAATGGCCCCGGCTCGCGAGATCGCGGCTGAGCACGATGTGGCCGTCCACGATGGAGCGCACCGCGTCGGCGATGGGCTCGTTCATGTCGTCGCCTTCGACCAGCACCGTATAGATGCCGGTGATGCTGCCCTTGCCGGTGCAGGTCCCGGCCCGCTCCAGCAGCTTGGGGAGCTGGCCGAACACGGAGGGGGTGTAGCCCCGGGAGGTGGGCGGCTCGCCGATGGCCAGCCCCACCTCCCGGCTGGACATGGCGTAGCGGGTGACCGAGTCCATCATCAGGATCACGTCCCGCCCCCGATCGCGGAAAAACTCGGAGACGGCGGTGGCGAGATAGGCGCCCCGCATCCGCACCAGGGCGGGCTGGTCCGAGGTGGCGACCACCACCACCGAGCGGGCGAGCCCTTGCGGCCCCAGGTCCCGCTCGATGAAGTCCTTCAGCTCCCGGCCGCGCTCCCCGATGAGGGCGATGACACTGATGTCGGCCGCGGTGTGCCTGGCGATCATGCCAAGCAGCGTGCTCTTGCCCACGCCGGAGCCGGCCATGATCCCGATCCGCTGTCCCTTGCCCAGGGTGAGCAGGCCGTTGATCGCCCGGACCCCCACGTCCACCGGCTGGGTGATCCGCTCCCGCAGCATGGGGTTGAGCGGCTCGGCGTAAAGGGGATAGGTGAGGCCGGCCTCGATGGGACCCTTGCCGTCCATGGGCCTGCCGAAAGCGTCGATCACCCGCCCGAGCAGCCGGTCGGAGACCGGCACCGTGGCCTGGCCGTCCACCAGGCGGATGGTGCTGCCCGGCTCGATGCCGCGCATCTCGCCCAAGGGCATCAGCAGGACCTTGCCTTCGCGGAACCCCACCACTTCGGCGGGGACCCGCTCCCGGCCCCGGAAGATGTCCACCTCGCACATGCTGCCCACGGGAATGGCCGGCCCCAGGCTCTCCAGCACCATCCCGATCACCTGGTTGACCCGCCCCCGGATGGCGATGAGCGGCAGTTTTTCAACCGCTTCTCTGCACTTGACGAGATCCATAGGCGGTGACCAGTGACAGGTGAGAAGTGATGAGTGACGGGTCGAAAGCGGCCTCTTCTCGTTACTTGTCACCCG
The DNA here is from genome assembly GCA_021788685.1 of Deltaproteobacteria bacterium. Lineage (GTDB taxonomy): Bacteria > Desulfobacterota > Desulfobulbia > Desulfobulbales > UBA5123 > JAJYKH01. The sequence continues at coordinate 4,644 of JAJYKH010000234.1, forward strand.
TCACTTGCTACTCGGTTATGAGGCAGTGACGATTAACGAGTGACAGGTTGAAGAGCTTTTACTCGTCACCTGTCACCTGTCACTTGTTACTCGATTCATTGGTCTGGTCCCGAAAGATGCGGTCGAGCTCGGCATAGAGCTTCTCTCTGCAGCGGTCCAGGGTGGCGTCCACCTCCCCGAAGTCGGTCTCCAGAAAGCAGCCGCCCGCCGCCACCGCCGGGTCCTCCACCAGTTGCAGGCGGTTCTTGCCCTCGAGCAGGGAGGGATCTTCGAGACTGGCCTCCCGGAGCCGTTCGAAATCGTCCGCGTGGAGGTGCACCTTGATCCGGGAATTCTCCGCCACATACTGGAGGGCCTCCCTGAGGCACGTC
>JAJYKH010000235.1 GCA_021788685.1 Deltaproteobacteria bacterium
GCCCGTTCCCTCATTTTAGGCGGGAAGAAAATGGGCCGATCTCGCCGGTTGCGGCTGGCGGCATGCCAATGGGGAGAAGATTGGACCTTTTAATTGTCAGGGATCCTTCTTATCAGACTAGCAGGGGCTGGAATGGAAGATCAAGGCCGTGTCAGGGCCAGCCCTCAAGACGGCGTCGCGGAAAACCGCACCGGGAGGCCGGCAAATGGGAGCTTGGAAGGAACGCCCTTACGGAGGTCCGACCTGGTAGAACGCCCCCATGATCAGACCGAACACCAGGTAGGCGAACAGGGTGGTGAGGGGGGTGCGGCGGCCGTAGTTGAGGCAGAGAAAGCCGGGGGGCTCCAGCATGCGGGTGGGGCTGGGTTTTTGACGAAAGAGGTGGCGGCCATCAAGAATCGGGATGCGCCGGAACTGTCTCGCATTTTGATCCCTGCTGGTCGCCCTGCTTGGCTGGAAACATACAAAAGAAGGCTCTTTCCCCACCCGCCATCACTACTTTGTTCCTGCCGGTCCGTTTCGCGTCATAGAGCGATTCATCGGCTCTTCTGAGTAAGGCTTCGCGCGGCTCTCCCTGCCGGTATCGGGCCACTCCGAGGCTGATGGTTACCGGCCCGACCTGTCCGAAGCCATGCCCGGCAACGATGTGGCGCAACCTCTCGGCAAGATGGCGGGCTGCCTCGGGCGGGGTGGCCGGCAAGAGGATGATGAACTCCTCACCGCCCCACCTGGCGAAGAAATCCATGTCCCGGATATTCTCCCGCAACAACGCGGCCAACGATCTTAAGACTTCGTCACCCGCGACATGGCCGAAATTGTCGTTGATCTTCTTGAAATGATCGATATCGAGCATGACCATCGACAGCGGCTCGCCTTGCCGTTCTGCTCTGCTCATCTGCTTGCAAAGAATTTCATCGAACATTCGTCGGTTGTAAGCGCCGGTGAGCTCATCGGTTGTGGCCATGCTCCTGAGCCGAAGCTCCAGCTCCTTGCGCTCGGTGATATCATGGAAGATGCCGCGGGTGTAGAGCGGTTTGCCTTCCGCATACTTGCAGCTCGCATTGCCGGCGACCAGGACCTTGCGCCCGTCCTTGGCCAAAAAGGCGGTTTCGATCTTTTCGACCTTCTCCCCTGCTATGATCCGGCGAAACATTTCCCGGCAACGCGGCCGCTGTTCGGGGTGGATGATATCGATGACATTCAGCCGGAAGATTTCATCGGTCCCGTAGCCCAGGGTCTTCCGCCAGGCAGGATTGACATACAGAAGACGCCCGTCCGGACCGGCATTTTGAATGAGATCGGCAGTGTTCTCGAAAAGATCGCGATATCTCTCCTCGCTTTCCCGCAAGGCCCTCTCATTCTTCTTGCGAGCGGTGAGGTCCCTGAAATCCTCGAAAATGCCTTCCAGCGCCCCATCGGGGCCGCGAAACGCGGTTGCCGTGACAAGGAGGGACAGGGGCGTGCCATCGGCGTGAAACTTCCGGCTCTCCCGCTCGATCAGCTCCTCCCCTTCCATGATCCTGATCAACGGGCATTCCGCGGTCCTGCACAAGGGACCGGGCAGGACGTCGTGGCATTTTCGGCCGATAATTTCCAGGCCCAAGCCGAATTGGTTCAGAAGGGCCTGGTTGGCCCGGAGAACGGTGAAGCCGGTATCAATAACCGCCATGCCGCAGGCAGCCGTGCTGAAGACCTGCTCAAGCTCCGCAGGCGAGGCCTTGAGGGCCTGCTCGCCCTGCCGCCGCTTGGTGGTTTCCCGGGCTATCACCAGGAGAGTGGTTTTCGGGTTGCAAACCGGTTGGGTCCAGAGAGTCAGGTGGCGATCATGCAATCGGACCGGGACCTCCTCGCCTATGGTTTCCGGCGTTGCATTTATGGTGGCAAGCAGCTCCCGGACCCTCTCCCGATCGCTGCCACTGAACAGCTCAGGAAAGGGCGTGGCCAGAAGCTCCTCTTCAGGAGCACCGGCCAAACGCAACGCGGCGGGATTGGCATAGACGATCCTGCCTGAGTGGATCTCGAAAATGCCAACGGCAATATTGTCAAGAATCAACTCGGCATGTCGCCTGGAGGAGAGGAGCTCCTGCGGAGTCCGATCATGACCAGCCGTTCCGTTTCCGTTGTTCCTCACCTCTTACCCTCCTCGCCGGAACTCGAGATTTGGACAATGGCCGGATCATATCTATGGCTGAGATCTTTTCATCATGACAACCCGGTGCTCGGAAGGGAAAGAACAAGAACCCATGATGAAATTATTTAATTGAATACTTACACTTTAAGCAAATTCCTGTCAATGTGGATTAATGAAAAACGCGGCGATCCGGACAAGCAGCGGGAAGCGGGCGGTCCTGAATTCGATCCGGAGGAACCTCCTGTCACCTTCCGACCTGGTAGAACGCCCCCATGATCAGACCGAACACCAGGTAGGCGAACAGGGTGGTGAGGGGGGTGCGGCGACCGTAGTTGAGGCAGAGAAAGCCGGGGGGCTCCAGCATGCGGGTGGGGCTGGGACCGTCGTATTCGCTGGCCATGCGCGGGTGGAAGTGGGGAAGCAGGGGGAGCGGGATCACCAGCGTGATGAGTCCTTGGAGCAGGCCCATGAACGCGCCGAGCCACCAGGTGGCGAGGTGGAGGCTTTCAAAGATGAGGGCGTAGAAGAAGGTCACCGGCAGGCCAAGAGTGAAGTGGAGCAGGTATCCCACCATCTGGGCGCGGTGGCGGTTGGCGGTGAGCATCGTCCCCAGCATGAACGGCAGGCTCATCCGCGACAGCCCCAGCCCCTGGCTCAATTCCAGGATGGTGGACAGCAGCAGGGTGGCGACGAAGCCCCAGAGGAAAATGCCTTCCAGGTCGAACATGTAGAAGCGAGGGTCCATGGTCTTCCTTTCCTCAGCCGCGGCCTGCCTCCGCCCGGGCCAGGGCCGCGGCGGCGTTGATCAGGCCGATGTGGGTGTAGGCCTGGGGGAAATTGCCCAGGGCCGCTCCGGTTTCGACTTCGATTTCCTCTCCGTACAGCCACAGGTCGTTGGCATACCGCAGGAGATATTCGAGCTGCGCCCGGGCCTCCGCCGCCCGGCCCGCCATGGCCAGGCACTCCACCGACCAGAAGCAGGCCGCCCCGAAGGCCCCTTCCTCCTGCATGAACCGGCCGTCGATCTGCCGGAAGCGGCGGAGCAGGCCGTTGTCGCCCAATTGCTCCCAGATGACCTCATAGGTCCTCCGCATCCGGGGATGGTCCGCCGGCAGGTAGCCGTAGATCGGCAGGGCCAGCAGGCTGACGTCGATATCGTAGCCGCCGAAGGTCCCCCGGTAGCAGTCGCGCCGGTGGCTGAAGCCCATGGTCTCGATCTCGTTCCGGATGGCCTCCCGCTCTCCGGCCAGCCGGGCGGCATCCAGCTTGAGATGGCCGCCTTCGTGCAGCTGGAGCAGCCGGTGCAGGGCCACCCAGCACATGACCTTGGAGTAGGTGTGGTGCTTGGCCTTTCCCCGGCTCTCCCAGATGCCGGCGTCGGGCCGGCGCCAGAGCTCGCAGACCGCCCGGCCCATGCCCTGCAGCATCCCGGCGGTGGCCCGGTCGATTTTGCCGCCGCGGGATACGAGCTCATAGGCCGCCTGGGCCACCTCGCCGTAGGTGTCGAGCTGGAGCTGCTCCACCGCCTTGTTTCCCATCCGCACCGGCCGGGAGCCCCGGTACCCCTCCAGGTCATCCAGCTCCTTTTCCCGCAGGTTGGTTTCGCCGTAGAGGGAATAGACCACCTGGAGCCGGGGCCGGGTCAGGCGGGTGGTATGGATGAGCCAGGAAAGAAAGGATTCCGCCTCCTGGCCGTAGCCGAGGTGATAAAAGGCCCGGACGGTCATGGAGGCGTCCCGCAGCCAGCAGAAGCGGTAATCCCAGTTGAGGTCCCCGCCGATCCGCTCGGGGAGCGACGAGGTGGGAGCGGCGATCACCGCCCCGGACGGGGCGTAGGTCAAAAGCTTCAGCACCAGGGCGCTGCGGATCACCTGCTCCCGGAAAGGACCCGCGTACCGGAACTGGCCACTCCAGCCGCGCCACCATTCGATGGTGGTTTGGCACAAGACCGCCGCCTCCGGGCCGAGCACCGGCAGGGCCATGGGCTGGCCCTCGGTGAAGGCCAGGGAGAGGGCGCGCCGTTCCCCGGCCCGGAGGCGGTGCCGGCCCCAGGCCCGGCCCCGGCCGGCTTCGAGCGCAAGCGGGATCTCGCTGCGGAGGACCAGGGCCTTGCCCCCACACTGGGCGAAGATCCCCAGGCCGCCCCGCCGCTCCAGGCCCGGGATCACCCGCCCGTACTCCAGGCGGGGCAGGTACTCGACCTCCACCTCGGCTTCCCCCTCCACCCCTTCCACAAGCCGGAGCACATGCCGCTCGGGGATGAGGCCCGAGTACCAGCGGTGGTACACCGGCATCAGGTCGGTCAGCTTCCAAACGCCGGTCCTGGTGCGGAAGGTGGTCTCCAGGACGTTGGTCTCATCGACGTAGCGGCGGCTGATTTCGGCCGGCCCGCTCGGCCGGATGGCGAAGTGCCCGCCCCGGCCCCGATCGAGGATGGCCCCGAAGACGGCCGGACTGTCGAAGCGGGGCAGGCAGAGCCAGTCGATGGCGCCATGCTTCGAAACCAGGGCGGCGCAGCGGCAGTCGCCGATGAGGGCGTAGTCGCCGATGGGCGGATAGGAAACGGCGCCTTCCCCGCCTGCGGCGGGATGGGGCTCAGCGGCCGGGGACATTCCCTTTCCTCGCGCTCAGGCTGCGGACGTAGAGGAGCAGGGGCCAGCGGTGCCGGGGCGGCACCACCCGCTCCAGGACCGGGTCATGGCCGACGCCGGTGAGCATGGCCAGCAACAGCTGGTCATCCGGAAGCTGGCCGATCCCGGCTTGGCGCAAGCTGGGGGGGGCGGGCATGTAGCTGTCTCCCACCGGGGACCTGCCCACGCCGTTCTCCCCGTGGCAGAACACGCAGTAATAGCGGTAATAGA
>JAJYKH010000236.1 GCA_021788685.1 Deltaproteobacteria bacterium
CATGGCGGCGGGTTGTGGCTCCGGATGGGGGAAAGGCGGTTTCACCATGGTAGCACCCGCCCGTGACGAGTGCAATTGTAAGGCATCACAGGGCACCGCATCTGCTTTGTTATCGGCCTGTTCGCCCACCCGGTGTATGGCCTCACAGGCCGATGCCGCGCATCGGCGGCACCCTGATGATGCCTTACATAGGGTGGGAGATTCTTCTCCCGAAGAGAATCATCCTGTGATCGGTTACGTGCAATTCCGCCCGCTCTATTTACCAGGGATGGGCGAAGAATGGCAGGATTATTTTATGGTCATCGAAGGGATCACATCTCCGCCCCGCTTCGTTTCTCTTCGCGCTGTCCCCACCGGGGCGAGGGGATGCCCCGAAGGGCCCCAAACAACCATGGACCTTTTTGTCGCGATTGGGTAGACTGCGCCTGCCTTTCCTCAAAAAAGAACAGAATAAACGGGAGTTACGATGCACAAGCTGATTTTTGTCCTGTTGTTTTCCGCCGTTGCAAGCATCGCCGCTGCCGCCCAGGGGGTGTTCGTCTCCGATTCCCTGGAGATCCCTTTACGAAGCGGCCCCACCACCGAATACCGGATTCTGGCCATGCTGCCTTCCGGCACCCCCCTCGACGTGCTGGAAGAGGCACAGGACTGGTCGCGGGTCAGAACCCAGAGCGGCCAGGAAGGATGGGTGCGGAAACGGGACCTCTCCCGGGAGCTTCCCGGGGCGAAGGTGATCGAGCGGCTCAAACGCGAGAACGACCAGCTCAAGGCTACGGCGGAACAGGCCACCACCAGGGCCAAGGCGCTGGAGGGCAAGGAGCAGGAGCTCTCCACGATGACCAGGGAATATACCAGTCTGCAGGGCAAGGCCCAGGATGCGGCGGACCTGGGCAAGAAGTACGATGCCGTCGCGGCCCGGCTCAAGAGCATGACCGCTGAAAAGGAGGCCCTGGCGGCGGAAACCCGGGAGCTGCGCTCCGGGGTGCGGAGGCAATGGTTTCTCACCGGGGCCGGGGTGGTGGGCATTTCCTGGCTGGCGGGGTTCGTGATGGGCCGCCTGCAGCGGAAGAACAAGCGTTCCTCCCTTTACTGATGAGCTTCGTCGAGCTGCCGGATGGGCGGGGGCTCCTCTATGTGCCCGACCAGCGGCCGGGGGCCAAGCACCCTTGCCCCGACTGCCGTGCGTGCCAGCAGTGCAGCGACGACCGCTGCCGTCTCTGCCGGGACCGGAGAGGCGCCCGGGAAGGGGCGCAGGGCCCCGCGGGAGAGCTTCTTCAGGGGCGGACAATACCCGGTCGAGACCAATAGATGATAATCTCGCCAGCGGAGTTTTTGACCTTCAAGGACGAGACCGGATTGGTGGAGGCCCTTCTTCCCCCGGGTTTACCAGCGCTGCTGCCACCTGCCCGAAGGCGGACCGCCCCTTTCTCCTCACCGGCCGGGTGGAGGAAGAATTCGGCGCCTTGACCCTGACGGTGAGCGAATCCGGCCGCTGTAATCGGCAATCATTCTCATGGGTGTCATCGGATGAGAGCGGGGCGTCCACCCATGGGGGCCTCCGCTAGAAGACCCAGGCCAGCTCCGCGCTGACGATGTCCGCCTTGCTGTCGTAGGTGCCCGAAAGTCCGCCGCGCAGCTGGTCTTCGCCGGTGGCGCTCCTTCGGATTTCCGCGTCCTTGACGAAGAGGTGGGCATAGCCGGCGTTCAGGGACACCGTGTCGCTGACCGCGTACCCGAGCCCCAGGGCCATCCAGGTGCGGTCGCTGTCGGGAATGAGGGGGGTGGCGTGGGCTCCATTCGGCACCGGGGTCTCGTCAAACATCATGCCCGCGCGGAAGGCCCACGGCCCAGGCGTGTAGGTCAAACCCGCCGCGAAGCGGAAGCTGTTCTGCCAATCGGTGGTGGTCACCGCATCGCTCTCCGCGGGGTTGTCGAACCGGATCCGGATCTCCTTGAAGGTCTCCCACCTGGTCCAGGTGACATCGGCCATCGCGGCAACCTCCTTGGAAAAGGCGTGCCAGAACGAGAGAGAGACACTATCGGGCAGGGTGGCGTCCGCCGTGATGCCTGTGTCCAGGAACTGGCCCGTGGGGTTGGGGGAAGGGACCCCGGAGAAGCGGGCATCCCCTTTCAATTCCTGCTCGATTTTGGACCGGTAGGCGATGCCGGCCCGCATCTCCTTGGAAAACTGGTAGAGGAGGCCCAGGTTGTAGCCCCAGCCCAGGCTGTCGCCCTTGAAGGTGACGAAGCCGTCGTTTTCCTGGGGCGCCATGCCGGGCACGCCCAGCGCGGCGAAAATGGTGCCGAAGTCGACGGCATAGTCCAGTTCCGCCCGGGCGTACTGCAGATCGAGCCCCGCCCCAAGGCTCAATTTATCGGTTAGGCGATAGGCGGCGGGGTTGAGGTTCACAGTCATGGCGTCGGATTCCGTCCCTTGGTAGCGGCCCACCCAGGAGGCATCGTACTTCGTTTTGAAGCCGAAGGGAGAGAAGACGCCCACCCCGGTGCTGAAACGGTCGCTCACCCGGTGACTGGCATAGAAATCGGGAACGAAGACCGGAATGCCGGCATCGCCGCCGTCGGTGCCGCGCAAGGGTTGGCCGGTGACATGGGTCGAGCCCTCGTTCCGGAACCGGGCTGACGGAACCACCGCCTGCAGGCCCGCGATGACCTGGGTGCCGGGGAGGCGGACCAGCCCGGCGGGGTTATAGAAGACGGTGCTGGCGTCGTCGGCGGCCGCGGCCCCGCCCGCATAGGCGGTTCCCGCGCCCTTGGCACTCTGCTCGAAAAGCGCGAGCCCCGCCCCGGAAGCGCTGCCGCCGAGCGCGTTCAGGCTGCCCATGATCGCGAGGATAATGCTCGTGCCCCAGAGATTCTTCATTCTCGCAAACGCCTCCGTACGGCTCACTCATGGCGCCGCAGGATCATTATGTCACAGATTTCCACCTCGGAGCGAAAAAGAAGCGGGAATGCCCGAGTCCCATCAGGGAAGAGATCTGCCTTCCAGCATCACGATTGGCGCGGCTGGCCGGAGAGGACCGCGTCGCACCTCCGCTCCTTTCCCCCCATTTCCCTTTCCCCGGACATTCTGCTCCAATGGTGGTAGGCGGTCGCCTCGCCTTCTTTCCTCTTCACCTGTGAGCACCCATGGGCCTTTTCGACGTCGCCACCATCCTCGTCGTCCTGACCGCCCTGTTCAGCGTCGTGAACTACCACACCATGCGGCTGCCGAACACCATCGGGGTGATGCTGATCGCCCTCGTCATGTCGCTCGGCCTCCTGGGGGTCCACCAGCTCGGGGTCCCCATGGAGAAGCCCGCCAGGGAGCTGCTCGGGAAAATCGACTTCAACCAGGCCCTGCTCCACGGCATGCTCGCCTTCCTGCTTTTTGCCGGCGCCCTGCACATCGACCTGAACGACATGGCGAGCCAGAAGTGGACCATCGGCCTGCTGGCCACCGCCGGGGTCATCGCCTCCACCTTCATCGTCGGCGGCCTCGCCTGGCTGGCCCTCGGCCGGCTGGGGACCGCGCTGCCGCTTGTCACCTGCCTGCTCTTCGGCGCCCTCATTTCGCCCACCGACCCGGTGGCGGTCCTCGGGATCGTGAAGGAGGCGGGGGTCCCCCCGAGCCTCGAGGCCAAGATCGCGGGCGAGTCCCTGTTCAACGACGGCGTGGCGGTGGTGGTTTTCACCATTCTGAGCGCGCTGGCGAGCGGCAGCCCCCATGTCTCCGCCGCGGCCGTCGCGGCGCTGTTCGCCTGGGAGGCGGCCGGCGGGGCCCTGTTCGGGTTCCTGCTCGGGCTCCTCGCCTACCGGATGCTCAAGACCATCAATAACTATCAGGTGGAGGTGCTCCTCACCCTGGCCTTTGTCATGGGCGGCTATGCGCTGGCCGACCGGCTGCGCCTCTCCGGTCCCATCGCCATGGTGGTCATGGGATTGCTGATCGGGAACCAGGGCCGGAGCTTCGCCATGTCCGAGCTCACCCGGCGAAACCTCGATACCTTTTGGGAGCTGGTGGACGAGACCCTGAACGCGGTGCTCTTCCTGCTGATCGGTCTCGAGGTGCTGGTCATGCCCTTCACCCCCCGGTACCTCCTCGCGGGGCTGCTGGTTGTCCCCGTGACCCTGCTCGCCCGCTGGCTGAGCGTGGCCGGCGCCATCAACCTCCTGCGGATCCGCCGCCCGTTTTCCCCCGGCGTCATCCGGCTGCTCACCTGGGGCGGCCTGCGGGGCGGCATCTCGGTGGCCCTGGCTCTTTCCCTCCCTCAGGGTCCTGGCCGGAAGGTGGTCCTGGCCATGACCTACATCGTCGCGATCTTCTCGATCAGTGTCCAGGGCCTCACGGTTGGATGGGTGGCGAAGCGGATTACGACGGGAAGGAGGTGATGGTCAGGGAACCCGAGGTGAGCGGGTGGATGGGAGAGGGAAGGGGAGGGGAGGGGAGCCACGTGGCGGACCAGACCAGAATCTCGAATGATCTCACCCTTGCCAATCTTGCGGAAATTCGAATCCTGCACTTTTTGCGACGCCATCACCCCTGGCCGCCGACCTTCGGCTGGCTGCCCTGCTCCGTGGCGCTCTGGATGCCGGCGGCCACTTCCGGAATGATCCCTTTCTGCACGTAGATCGGGTGGACCAGGCCCCGCAGCCGGGGAAGGCCCCTTGCAAACCACAGCCCGGCGGCAAAGCAGGCGGCCCCGCTCGCCAGCACCGTGTTCCGGGCGCCGATGGCGGTGGCGAGGCCCCCCGCCATCAGGCTGCCGAACGGCACCATGCCCGCAAACGACACGGCGTAGAAGCTCATGAGCCGGCCGCGCTTGTTGTCATCGACGATGGTCTGGAGCACGGTATTGGAAGAGGCCGCGATCACGATCATCCCGAAGCCGGTCAGCACCAGCAAGCCCATGGCGGGCCAGAAGAGCGGGAAATGCGAGAAAACCATGAGACTCGCCCCGAAGAGAAGGGTCGCCC
>JAJYKH010000237.1 GCA_021788685.1 Deltaproteobacteria bacterium
CCGATTTCCGCCAATTCGGCCCGCCCCGCCTCTTCTTTGGCATCACCGCCGGCAACCTCGATTCCATTGTCGCCAATTACAGCGGCAACGCCAAGGTCCGGGACCGGGACGACTACTCCCCGGGCGGCAATCCCTACTTCGGCGACCGGCGGGACAAGAGCGAGCGGCGGCGGCCCGACCGGGCCGTCATCGTCTACGCCAACCTGGCCCGGGCTGCCTTCCCGGCGGTGCCGGTGGTCCTCGGCGGGTTGGAGGCCTCCCTCCGCCGATTCGTCCATTACGATTACCAGCAGGCCAAGCTGCGGGGGTCATCGCTCGCCGACGCCAAGGCGGATCTCCTGGTGTACGGCATGGGGGAGCGGGCGGTGCTCGCGGCCGCCGAACGGCTGGCCGCCGGCCTGGACCTGCGTGGAATCCCCGGCACCTGCGAGCGGCTGATCGACAAGGAACGGGCGGAGCGGCCCTTTTCCGTTCCCCCCGTGGTGCTCCCCTCCTGGCAGGACATTCTGGCTGACCGGACCGCCTTTCTCCTGGCCGAGGAGGAGATCGACCGGCGGGCGCGCTCCCTTGCCCCCGAGCCCCTGCTCCAACGCCAGCAGTCCCAATGGGTGCTCCAGCACCCCCCCGCGCCGCCGCTTGCCGCCGCCGAGCTTGACCGGCTCCACGGCCTGCCCTTTGCCCGCGCCCCCCATCCCCGGGCCGGCGATGTCCCCGCGTACCGGATGATCCGCCACTCGGTCACCATCGTCCGCGGCTGCTGCGGCAACTGCTCCTTCTGCGCCATCGCCCGCCACCAGGGGCCAACGGTGGTCAGCCGCTCCCCGGACTCGGTGGTGGCCGAGATCGAACGGCTGACCCGCTGCCCCGATTTCCACGGCACGGTGAGCGACCTGGGGGGACCCACCGCCAATCTCTACGGCACCCGCTGCGTCAAGGGAGGCTGCCGCAAGCGGGACTGCCTGTTCCCCCGCCCCTGTCCCCACCTCCAGGTGGACGAGCAGGTTTTTCTCGATCTCCTGGCGCGGGCAGGCGCGGTCCCCGGCATCAAGCACCTCTTCGTCTCCTCGGGGCTCCGGATGGAGCTGCTCCTCACGACCCCCCGGCTCCTGGCCGCGCTGCTGGCCCGCCATACCCCGGGGGCGCTGAAGATCGCCCCCGAGCACACCGAGACCGAGGTCCTCCGCCTGATGCACAAGCCGGGTCCCGAGGTGCTCGCGGAATTCCTGCGGCTCTGCCGGGAGATCTCCCGCGGGCAGGGCCGGGAGGTTCATTTCACCCCCTACTTCATCTCCGCCCACCCGGGCTGCCGGCCGGCCCACATGGAAAAGCTGGCAGGGCGGGTGCGGGAGCTCGGTCTCGCCGCCCGCCAGCTCCAAGACTTCACCCCCACCCCGGGCACCCTCGCCACCGCCATGTACGTGAGCGGCCTGGCCCGGGAAACCCACCAGCCCCTGTACGTCGCCCGGGGCGCGGGCGAGCGGCGGCAGCAGCGGCTCGCCCTCGAACCGGGCCGAGGCCATTCCGACCGTTCCCGCCGGCCTAAAAGCTGACAATCCCGCAAAAAGTCCAATTCTGCCCCCGGATGGCTACGCCATCAGAACTGATCGGAATCGAGCCGGAAGCTCAGGATCCGCCAGTTGTTGTTGTCCTTGACGAGCGACAGGCGGATATCGGCATCTCCGGCCGCAAACCGCGTTCTGACCAGGTACTCGCCGCTCTCCACGATCCCCCGGTCGGGCTCCACGGAGATGGAGGCCCCGCCTTCGATCCCCTTGCAGCCTTTGAGCGGCCCGAGTTGGCGGGACATGCCCTCGAAAAGGCCATTGAGCTCCCGGTCCTTGACCGCGGCCCGCAGGTCGGTGGTGGCCCGGCTGATGAGCGCCCGCTCGTCCCAATGGGTAAAGATGGCCGGAATGGCGGCGGAAACGAACTGGCGGCCCTCATGATCCAGGCTGCTGTTGCGGGCGGTGATGGCGAGAACCGCCACCCCCGCTGCCAGGAACAGCGAAAGGGAAACGATGCCGACGGCAGTGGGATACTTGCGCATGCAGCTTGACTCTCCCGGAATCGACAATCCATCGGCCCGATCGGGTCGGGATGCTCGCCTCTGTTTCCACCTGCCGCGCCCCTTTGTCAAGCCCAGGATCGAGCAGATCGGCCAAGCTGCCGGAGTGAAAAACGAAAATTTTGCTTCCGGCTTTTTTCACCGTCCTGGGCTGTGATAGGATACAAGTACCGCCCCGCCCCCCGGCCCCTTTCGGAGACCGCACGGACCATGGAAAACACCGCCCGGGCCAGTGCCCTCAAACTGAAAAACGAGCTGGAAGACCTCCTCCGCCGCCGGATGGCAGGACAGTTCCGGCGCTACGGCCTCGATCTCGAAAAGCTGCTGACCCCCTTCAAATGGAAATCCCTGGTGCTGATCATCGGCAACTATTCGTCAGGCAAGTCCACGCTCATCAACGAATTCCTGGGCCGGAACGTGCAGTCGACCGGCCAGTCCCCCACGGACGACGGGTTCACCATCCTCTCCTCGCCGGATACCCCCGAGGGCGGTGAGCGGGAGGTCCCCGGCCCCACCGTCATCAATGACCCCCAGCTGCCCTTCGCGCCCCTCCGCCGGTTCGGGAGCCGCCTCATCGCCCACCTGCGCCTGAAGGAGATCGAGACCCCCCTCCTTCCCGAGCTGGCCCTCATCGACACTCCCGGCATGCTCGATTCGGTGACGGAAAAGGACCGGGGCTACGATTATCTCGGGGTGGTGGGCGAGCTCGCCCGGCTGGCCGACCTGATCATCCTCATGTTCGATCCGTACAAGGCAGGCACCATCAAGGAAACCTACCAGGCAATCCGCTCCACCCTGCCTGCGACAAGCGGCCCGGGCCGCACCCTGTTCGTTCTCAACCGGATCGATGAGTGCGACAACCTCAAGGACCTGCTGCGCGCCTACGGCACCCTTTGCTGGAACCTGTCGCAGATGACCGGCCGCAAGGACATGCCCCGGATCTTCCTCACCTTCGCCCCGGAGGGGGAGCACGCCCGGGGGGCCTTGCAGGACCGGCAGCTGTGGGCCAGCGAGCGGGAGGAGCTCAAAAAGGCGATCGCCTCGGCCCCCCGCCTCCGGCTCGATCATGTCCTCCAGGACGTGGACCGCGCGGTCCGGGAGCTGCGGCTGCAGGTGGCGGCCCTGGCCCGCTACCAGGAGGGCTTCCTGGCCCGCCTCAAGCGCGTGCTCCGCGTAGGGTTCACGGCCGCGGGCCTCGCCTTCCTTTTCGGCGACGCCGCCCTCAAGCTCCTGGCCGGCACCCCCGGCCCGGTCTTCGCGGGTGGTCTGCTGGCGGGCAACCTGCAGGCACCGCATTGGGTGTGCCCCGTCGGCTGCGCCATGGCCGCGGTCGTTCTCTCCTATCTGGATGTCCAATACCTCCTGCATCCGCGCTACCTCCGGCACATCCTCGGCCACCTGGACGAGCTGGCCGCCGCGGACACCGACTACGAGCGGGACCTATGGCAAGTGGTCCGGGGGCGCGTCCGCTCCGCCATCACCGGCCGGGACCGCACCCACCTCTGGATGCGCCACCGCAGGAACCTCCGCCGGATCGACGCCTTCCTCGGCGAGGACCTCCGCCGCATCTACCAACGGCTGCGGACGGCCGAATCGTGATGATCTTAGCCCATGCAGGGGAGGGCGGGAATTTACGGCGCAAGATCCTCGGTCATGGTCGCCCCGGTGGCCGGGTCTTTGTAGCGGACCTGCCCACGGATCTGGCCCGGGCGGACCGGCTGGGCGAGGTCGAGCTCCAGGAGCAGGGTCCCGCTTCCCCTGAGCAGCCACTTGGCCTCGCCGCTCTGCATGTCGTAGCGGTTCACCTGGGGGCGGGCCTGCACGATGGCCGTGCCGGGAGGCAGGTTCTGGACCACGATGATGGAGGCGGGAGTCGGGGAGCCGATCGTGATCTGCAGCTGAATGAGCTGGCCCTCGGCCCGGAGATAGCGGCCGGTCACCGGCCCCGCCGCCGCTTTCGCAAGGGAAGGCAGGACAAGGAGAAAGATCAGGAGGGCGGCCGCCCCGAAAGTCCACGATCGTTTGCCCGTCTTCGTTTTCATCCTCGTTCTCCTTGCCCCGGACCCGTCAGCGCGCGATCTCATAGCGGCCGGAGGCCGGATTCCAGCGGTACCCGTCAGCGGCCCAGATGGACTCGATCAGCTCCCGGTTGAAGCCGATCTCGTCGAAATTGCCGAAGGTTTCGTAGACGGACAGGATCTCCTCATCGTCGATCCGGTCGTCCTTGTTCTTGTCCGCCCAGTGATAAGGGGCCAGCTCGATGGATTGGGCCCCGCCGATGACGATGGTCGCCCCCCGGCCACCCCGCAGGATGACCTGGCCCTGGAAACGGAGCTTGCCGCCGATCGTCCCCTGGCGGGGCGCCTTGGCCAGATAGGCGAAAAAGGTCGGCTCCCCTCCGGTCCTGCCGATCCACTTGATCACCTTCGCCTTCCGGTCGAAACTGGTGAACTCGGGCTTGCCCTTCAGGGCGTCGGCCGCCGCGGGCAGCTCTTCCTTGAGGATCAGGGGCGAGGCCTCGCCCGCGCCGCCCACGATGCGGATCACCACCGGGAAGGTCTCGCCGGGGGCCACGTGATCGGGCATGATGCGGACCGCCTGGGCCTGGGGGCGCTCGCCGGTCCCATACAGATACCAGCCGCCGATCCCCGCGCCGATCAGGACCAGGATCAAAAGCGCGAGGAGCAGGCAGCGCCGGTTGCTTTTCCGGGGCGGCGGAGTAGGCGGGGGGGCCGCCGGGGCGGGGGAAGCAGGCGGGGGGAGGATCGGTGCCGGGGCGGGCGGCGGCTCCACCTGGGCTTCGGGGGCGGGTTCCGGCTCCGGGGCCGGCGCCTGCTCCAGAATGGCCGCCAGCTCCACCTCCAGGGCCTCGGCCACCTTGAGGGCGTTTTCCTTCTTGATGGAGAT
>JAJYKH010000238.1 GCA_021788685.1 Deltaproteobacteria bacterium
AGCTTCTTGGCCGTGGCGATCTCCAGGTGCTCGGCCCGGATGTCGCGGGCCTCGAAGGAGCCGTAGGCGAAAATGGCCGCGGCCGCAACCAGGGGCAGGAAGAGCTGCAGCCGGGGGGTGGGCCGCCAGCGGGGCCGCCCGGCCAGACGGCGGGAGAGCAAAAGAGACAGCCGGAGAAAATCGACCAGGAGTCCGGCACTGACGAACAGAAACAGCAGCCCGAGCCAGCTGTAGCCGCCGAGGGAGAGCCAGCGCGCCGGCCGCCCGAAACCGCCGGTTTCGAGCAGCCGCACCAGGACCGGCGCCGCCACCATGACCGCCATGAAGAGCCCCAGGCCGATCCGCACGGGCAGGGAGAGGCGCAGGGCCGCCCCGGCTTTCCGGAAGGCATACAGGTGCATGCCGCCGTAAACCAGGAAAAAGGTGGCCAGAAAAAGTGACATGGACCGTGCTTCTCCTTCCGCCGGCTGGTCCGGACAGGGGGGTGCGGGCGCCCTCCCCTGGGGCGGGGCGGCGGTGAGATGAACTATAAACGCTGGGTGGCGGGAAGGAAAAGGAAAAGATCTCCCGAAAGAGGGGCGGAATGGTCCGGAAGCCGTGGCGGGGAGGGGGATGCGCCGTCACTCCTTCCGGCGGCCCACCGCGGCCAGGTAAAGGACCGCCTCCTCATCGCCGTCCAGGCCGAGGAGGTCGTTCACCTCGTCGTCGTAGAAGGCGGCCACCGGGCAGGCGGCAAGCCCCATGGCCTGGGCCGCCAGGAGCAGGTTCTGGCAGAGGTGGCCGGCGTCGAGGAGGATGTAGCGGAGCCCCCGGTGGCCGTATTTGGCCATGTTGCGCCGGAAGAGCGCGGACCAGAGGAAAATGGCCGCCGCCTGGGCGAGGAAGGATTGCTCGAGCGCGGCGTGGGCCAGCTCCCGGCCCAGGGGCGCCCCCGACAGCCAGGAGAGCTCGAACCGGCCCACGTCGAGATGATAGAGCCCCCGCTCCAGTTGGTCCACCTTTTCCACGGCCACATAGGTTTCGAGCGGGTGGAGGGCGCCGGCGGAGGGGGCGGTGCGCAGCAGGGCGGAACCGGCCCGGGCGGTAACTCCCTGGGCGGCCCACAGGAGCATGGCCAGCTCCCGGCCGGTGAGCAGCTCCTCCCCGTAGCGGCGATGGGAGCGGCGCTCCCGGAGCAGGTGCCCAAAAGGCTTGTCCAGCAGGTCGAGGTCGTGAAGGAGGGGGACCTTCCGGGCCTGCGGGTAGCTCTTGCCCGCCGCCGCGGGCTCGATCAGGGGCCGCCGCGCCTCGCGGCCGCCGCGCTCAAGCTTGGTTTCGGCCCAATAGCGGTGTCCCAGCGCTGCGGTCAACTCGGGCATGACAGCCTCCCTGAAGCTGCTTCTTCCGGCGGACGATCGCCGGATCGTGCTTTCTCCCAAACTACCAACAGGCTATCAGATGGGCGGAAAAGAAGGCAATCGGCCCTGCCGAGCGGCACGTGCTTCGCTCATTGCCGGCTGCGGAAACAGCCGGCGAGCAGAACGGCCCGACCCACAGCCTGAGCTGCTCGATTCCGCTCTCGGCCGGCCCATTTTCAGCCGTGATAACCACCCTATCTGCCCTGCAGAGGAAAGTCCACCCTCGCGTTTCCGGAAAAATGGAGGAAAGCGCCGGGAACGGCCCCTGGTTTTCCGATTTAACGGAATTCCCTTTCGTTACCGCCTTTGCCGAATGGAGCAGCAAGCAGGCCGCGGCGCCTCACCGGCTCTTCGGAAAACCGGATAGCGGCGGCCCGGCACCTTCTGGCGGTCCTTCGGATCAAGGGGCTTACGTCTTCTCCTTCCGACGGCCCGCAATTTGCTTCCGTTGCCGGCCCCAAAAGCTCGTGTTTCGGGAGTGCCCCATGTCCAACAGATCCCAAGCCGAACGTCGGCTCCTGTCCCGCAGGAAAAAGCTCATCGCCGGGCTCACGCCTGTGCTGCTCCTTATGCTGGTTTCCCTGCTGGGCGGCCTTTCTAGCCAGATGGTGCCGTCGCGCGCCACCAGCGGCCTCGCGGCTCGGTCAGCAATGGTCGATCCGCCTTCAGGTGGCGGCAGGGTCCTCCTGGGATCCGACGGTTTCCCGATCGTCATCCATCCCCCCGGCAACGGCGGAGGGGCTCCCCCGGTTTCGGAGCCGGGGACCCTGTTCCTCGGCGGCACCGGTCTGGCCTGCCTCGCCACCTTGGGCCGCCAGCGGCGGGGGCCTGGCCGCAAGGGGCTCTAACCGGCGCCTTACCGTTTTCTAACCCGATTTTAACTTGGCCCTGGCACAATCCCGGGTGAATCGCTATGTTGAAGCGAACATCCACCAGGGATCGGCTGATGACGACGAGCAGCGCGCAAGGGGTTCCGGCCCGGACGGCCCCGGAGGCCCACATCCTCATCGTCGAGGACGACGAGGACATCCAGCAACTGGTCAGCTACAACCTGATCAAGAACGGCTTCCAGGCTTCCTGCGCCTCTTCCGGGGAGGAGGGGCTGGAGCTGGTCCGGCAGAGGACGCCGGCCTTGATCCTTCTCGACCTCATGCTGCCGGGAATCGACGGGCTGGAGGTCTGCCGCCGGTTGAAACAGGACGAAACCTTCCGGGATGTCCCTATCGTCATTCTCTCCGCCCGGGGGGAGGAGAGCGACATCGTGGTCGGTCTGGAGCTGGGAGCGGACGATTACATCACCAAGCCCTTCAGCCCCAAGGTAGCGGTGGCCCGCGTCCGGGCCGTGCTCCGCCGCCGCGCCGAGCAGGCCGTCCCGCCGGAGCCCGATGAGCCGGACCTCATCCGGACGGGCGGGCTGCTCATCCACCCGGGCCGCCATGAGGTGAGCGTGGCCGGCAACCCGGTCGCTCTCACCCTCACCGAGTTCGGCATCCTCCACCTCCTCGCCAAACGCCCCGGCTGGGTCTTTACCCGCCAGCAGATCATCAATGGGGTCCGCGGCTACGGCTACGTCATCACCTCCCGGGCCGTGGACGTCCAGATCTTCGGCCTGCGCAAGAAACTGGGCGAGGAGGGCCGGCTGATCGAAACCGTGCGGGGGATCGGCTACCGGCTCCAGGAATAGGCATGTCGCGCCGAAGCCTCTTCTGGGAGATCTATTCGCCCCTGCTCGCCATCCTCCTGCCGGCGCTGGCCCTCCTTCTCTTCTTCTCCGCCGGCGCCCCCCGCACCATCATCACCTCCGGCCTGCTCCTCCTCGCCGCTTCCGGCCTGGCGGCCTGGTATGCCGCCCGGCGGCTGCGCACCTCCCTCGGGCGGGTCCATTCCCTGGTCCAGACCCTCGTGGCCGGCGAGGACACCCCCCGGCCCTGGATCGACGGCCCTCCCGAGGTCGGGCGGCTGGCCCTCTCCCTGCAGCAGACCGCCAATGCCTGGAGCGCGGAGATCCGCGAGCTCCGGCGGCGCCACCAGGAGCAGAAGGCGGTCTTCTCCAGCATGTGGGGGGGGGTTCTCGCCATCGATCACCGGCAGCGGATCCTCAATTTGAACACCGCGGCGGCCGAGCTGTTCGGCCTCGACCCGGCGGCCGCCCGGGGGCGCCATCTCCAGGAGGTGATCCGCCACCTGGAGCTGCAGGAGTTTTTGGCCCGGCTGCTGGCGAGCGACGTTCCCCTGGAGGGGGAGATCACCTTTCGGCCGACCGGCACCGAGGAGCGGTTCCTCCAGCTGCACGGCACCTTCCTGCGGGAAGAAGGGGGCGCCGTCCTGGGCGCCCTGGTGGTGCTCAACGACGTCACCGCCCTCCGGCGCCTGGAAAAAATCCGCCGCGACTTCGTGGCCAATGTCTCCCACGAGCTCCGCACCCCCATCACCTCCATCCGGGGGTTCGTGGAAACCCTCCTGGAAGGAGCCCTGGACGATCCGGAGCAGGCCCGGCGCTTCCTTGCCATCGTCGCCCGCCAGAGCGAGCGGCTCAACGCGATCATCGAGGACCTGCTGGCCCTGTCCCGCATCGAGCGGGAGGCGGAGCGGCGGGAGATCGCCTTCGAATGCCATCGGCTGGGGGCGGTGATCAGGGCCGCCGTCCAGACCTGCACGCACCAGGCCGGGGACAAGTCCGTGGCCCTCGAAGTTTCCTGCCCGGAGGAGCTTGCCGCCTGGATCAACGCCCCCCTGTTGGAGCAGGCGGTGGTCAACCTGATCACCAATGCCATCAAATACAGCGGGGAAGGATCGGCGGTGGAGATTGCCGCCGCCCGCGAAGAGCCCTATGCCGTGATCCGGGTCCGGGACCAGGGCAAGGGCATCGGCCGCCAGCACCTGGACCGGCTGTTCGAGCGCTTTTACCGGGTGGACAAGGGCCGGTCCCGCACCGAGGGGGGCACCGGCCTCGGGCTGGCCATCGTCAAGCACATCATGCTGGCCCACCACGGCCGGGTGACCGTGGAGAGCCAGCCCGGAAAAGGCTCCACCTTCACTCTGCAGCTGCCTTTGCAGCAACAGGGGCAGCATTGATTTTTTCTTCTATCTTTTAATACCCTTCTAACAATCAGCGGTTATCCTTCCCCCATCTCATCGTATCTCCTCCACCTGAAAGGGGCCCGGTTCGCCGGTGCCCCTTTCTCCTTTTTCGGGTAACCGATCACGGGGTAAAAGCCCTCGGAGACCAATCCATTCCCGGTCTTGTAAGCGGTCGCAGGGTGCCCCAGATCCTAGCGATTAGCGTCGGCAGCAGTGCCGACAAAGAGGCCTGCGAGCTGGACTGGTGCTCCGCGGACAGGCCGATGACAAAGGAGATGGGGTGGACTGTGACCGCTTACCTTTTCGGGCTGGTTGATCTAACCGTTTCCTGACCGGAATTTAATCACCTCCTTACTCCAGCTTAACAATTCGCAGATATCCTTCCCCAAGCCGTGCGGCGCAGGACCGGGATTGGTCAAGGAACCGGGGGGATGTCGCACGACGCAAAGGCTTTTCCGACTAACCAA
>JAJYKH010000239.1 GCA_021788685.1 Deltaproteobacteria bacterium
CGGCCGGGTGGATGGCCCGCCCGGACCGCCGCCAGGAGCTCGCGGGCTTCGGGTGCCGGTTTGGATTCCGGGAAAGTGGCAAGCAGGTACTCGAGACGGCTCGCCCCCTGCTCGACGGAGCCGGTGCGCAGATAGAATTTCGCCACATAGAGCTCGTGAGCGGCAAGGAAGTTGCGGGCTTCATTGATCCTTGCCGTCGCTTCCTGGGTATAAGGCGACTGGGGGAAGGTGCGCAGCAGGCGGGAAAAGGCCTGGATGGATTCCGTGGCGCCGGCCGGGTCCCGGTCGATGGTGCCGATCCGCTTGAAATAGCACATCCCGATCTGAAACAAGACGTAAGGGACGGCCTCATTGGCGGGATGATTTTTCTCGAAATCCTCGTAGAGGGTCCGGGCCTCTTCATAATCCTCCAGGTAGTATTTGCTGTCGGCGATCTTCAGCTCCGCCAGGAGGCTGTAGTTGCTGAACGGATGCTGGTCCTTGAGCTTTTGGAAATCATCGATAGCGTCATGGTAGCCGCCGTGATTGAACTCATCCATCCCCTTCCGGGCCAAGTCCTCGGGGGATGGCGCCTGGGTTTCACCGCCCAAACCGGTCCACTTCTTCAACTTGGCACAACCGGTGAGGGAGCCTGCGGCGAGACAGAGGAGCAGGGCGGCTGCCAGGGGGAGAACCGCCATTCGGAAATTGCGGAACCTGTTCATTCGTTTTCCTTCTTCCTGAGCATTATCAACCCAAGGGGTGGTCTCTTCGGGGCCCGGGCAGACAGCAGTCGGGCCGGCAAATCCGCCGGCCCGCGCATCTTAGCAGGAAAACGTCACGGTGACACGGCTTTTTAGAGGGCCTTGTCAAGCATGGCGGCAAGCGGTTTTTTGCCGACCGCCCCCGTCACCTGGTCGAACACCTGCCCTCCTTTATAGAGGATCAGGGTAGGGATGGCCCGGATGCCGAATTTGCCCGGAGTAGCGGGATTATCGTCCACGTTCATCTTGGCGATTTTGATCCTGCCCTCGTACTCCGCGGCAAGCTCATCGATCATCGGCCCGATCGCTTTGCAGGGCCCGCACCAGGGCGCCCAGAAATCGACCAGCACGGGAAGGTCAGCCTTCAAGACGTCGGCTTCGAAACTGCTGTCGGAAACGGCTTGAACTTTATCTCCAGCCATAGCGATGCTCCTCAGATTTTCGAATGATATTTAAATGTTAATTAATCAGCCGCCTATCTTACCCGCTCCCCCGGAAGGTGACAAGAAATTTCCGCCCGGGCATGCCCGAGGATGTTGTTCAGGCAAGTGAGGTGCTGCCTGGAACGCGAGGTCGGACCCGCCTTTCTGCCGGCGACCCGCCCGGCCGAATTTCAGGCCTTTTTATGTAACCGACACAGGTGCCGGAGATGCACGAAAGCGGCCTGTGAGGCTGTTCGGGTACGTGACAGGCCGTTGACAAAGCAGATTCGAGCTGTGATTGCTTGCCTTTTTCATGCCTGTAGCTTACCTGAATCCATGCTTGGCAGGCAAGGCCCGCGCTTTCCCCGAAACCAGCCCGGAACTATCGCTTTGACAGAAGAAGAGGCGGCATGCTATAATTTTCAGGTTTTTGATGAAAAAATAAATACTTCCAAGCATCAGAGGAGAAGAGATGGTTACCGGCAAATCCAAAGCCCTGTTCCAAAAAGCCCGCAACCTCATCCCCGGGGGGGTGAACAGCCCGGTGCGCGCCTGCAAGTCGGTGGGCTGCGACCCTGTCTTCATCGAACGGGCCGAGGGCTCCCGGCTTTACGACGTGGACGGCAACGCCTATCTCGATTTCCTCTCCTCCTGGGGGCCCATGATCCTCGGCCACAATCATCCCGCCGTCACGGAGGCCGTCCGCCAAGCCCTCGGCCGGGGAACCAGTTACGGGGCCCCCACTCCCGGGGAGGTGGAGCTGGCCGAGCTGGTGGTTGCCGCCCTGCCCTCCATGGCCAAGGTGCGCTTCGTCAGCTCGGGCACCGAGGCCACCATGAGCGCGGTGCGGCTCGCTCGCGGCTTCACCGGCCGCAAGGTGGTGGTGAAGTTCGATGGCTGCTACCACGGCCATGGGGACACTTTCCTGGTCAAGGCCGGCTCCGGGGTGGTGACCCTGGGCATCCCCGGCAGTCCCGGCGTCCCCGAGGACATCGTCCGGAATACGGTTTCCATCCCTTATAATGACTTGCCGACTCTGGAGAAGACCCTCAGGGACGGCAACCTCGACATCGCCTGTGTCATCGTCGAGCCGGTGGCCGGCAACATGGGGGTCATTCCCCCCGCCCCCGGCTTTCTCGGCCAGCTCCGCGCCCTCACCGCCGAGCTCGGCATCGTCCTCATCTTCGACGAGGTGATCACCGGTTTCCGGTTGGGGCTTGGCGGTGCCCAGGGCCGGTTCGGCATCACCCCCGACCTTACCTGCCTGGGCAAGATCATCGGCGGTGGCCTGCCGGTGGGCGCATATGGCGGCAAGCGGGAGCTCATGGACCTCATCGCCCCGGAAGGCCCCATCTACCAAGCGGGCACTCTTTCGGGCAACCCTCTGGCCATGACGGCCGGCATCGCCACGGTGAAGGCGCTTCAGGCCCCCGACTTCTACGATGAGCTGGAAGCGAAGGCGGCCTTCTTTGCCGCGGGACTGAACAGCCTCTCAGAACAATACCTGCCCGGGGCGGTCGCTCTCAACCGGGTCGGCTCGATGATGACGCCTTTCTTCACCACAGGACCGGTCACCGACTTCACCTCCGCCACGACCGCCGACACGGTCCGCTATGCCGCCTATTGGCGGGAAATGCTCGAGCAGGGCGTGTACCTGGCCCCCTCCCAGTTCGAAGCCGCCTTCGTGTCCGCCGCCCACACCCGGCAGGAGCTGGAAGCGACACTGGAAAAAACTGAATCGGCATTCAAGAAATTGGCAAAACAACAAAAAACCCGTTGACTTTG
The DNA here is from genome assembly GCA_021788685.1 of Deltaproteobacteria bacterium. Taxonomy (GTDB): domain Bacteria; phylum Desulfobacterota; class Desulfobulbia; order Desulfobulbales; family UBA5123; genus JAJYKH01. Next base: position 2,951 of record JAJYKH010000239.1, read on the forward strand.
GGTTGGCCCCATGATACGAATCGAAGCGGTTCCGCCGCCGGAAAACCGGCCACCCGCGCCTGAAAAACGGGACGGCTGATGGCGAACCAGCGTAAAGAAATCATGAAGATGCTGGCCGATTTTGGCACGGTCGGCATGACGGTCGCCTTTTCCATCTTCATTGGCGTCGGCATCGGGTATCTGCTCGACCACAAAGTTTTCGGCGGGCGGACGGCACCTTGGCTGACCTTGATTTTTCTCGGATTGGGGGTGGCGGCGGCCTTCAAAAACCTGTATATGATGACCAAGCGCAAGGATCTGTAGCGAGAGATCCTATGGATGAAGCCATCCTGAAAAGGATTCAGCTCCTCAATTGGGTTCTCGCGGCTGGATTGAGCGCAGCCGCCTGGGTCTGCTTTTCGGGCGGCATGGCCGGCGCGGTCCTGGTGGGAGGCATCATCGCTGCGGTGAGCTTCGGCTGGCTGCAGCGGGACCTGCGCCGGCTGTTCCGGGGGCCGCTCACCGCGGTGAAGAGCCGCTTTTTCATAAAATATTATGCCCGCCTCTCCCTGCTGGCGGTGCTGCTGTTCTGGCTGATCAGGTATGGCCGGATTCAGACGATCGGGTTGCTGCTGGGGCTGTCCGTGGTCCTGCTCAGCACGGCGGCCGTTATGGCTGCCGAGGCAAAAAGATTATATTTTTCCGTGAAGGAGGCGTCGTAGGTCATGGAACATCCGATACTGTTCATCTCGCTCATCCTGGAAATGCTGCATTTGCCCCTTCCCCATGGGGAGGTGGGCGCCACTCTGCTTGAGAAAATCGACTCTCCCCACATGACCTATACGTGGCTGGTCATGGCCTTCCTGATCATCGTTCCCAAGCTGACCCTGGGCAAGATGGAGATGATCCCGGGCAAGGGCCAGAACTTCTGGGAGGCGATCATCAGCGGCATGGAAGGGTTCATGGCCGACAACATGGGCCGGGAAGGCGCCCGGATGATGTTCCCCATGCTGGCCACCTTCGCCCTTTATATCCTGGTTTCCAACCTGGTCGGCCTGATCCCGGGCTTTCTCTCCCCCACCTCCAATCTGAACGTTACCCTGGGCTGCACCTTGATCGTCTTTTTCACCACTCATATCCTGGGGCTCAAATTCCACGGGGCGGGCTACATCAAGCACTTCCTCGGACCCATTCCCTGGCTCATCCCGCTGATGTTCCCCATTGAGGTCATCAGCCACTTTGCCCGCATCCTGTCGCTTTCCATCCGGCTCTTCGGCAACATCATGGCAAAGGAAACCCTGCTGGGCATCCTGTTCATGCTGGCAGGCGCCTACTTCGCGCCGCTGCCGATTCTGGTGCTGGGCGTCTTCGTCTCCTTCGTCCAGGCCCTGGTTTTCGTGCTGCTGTCGATCCTCTACTTCTCGGCCGCCATGGAGCACGCGCACTAAAAAATATTGTGATCAGCTCTTCATTGAGAAGAAGGCCACCATATCAAATTCATCGAGGAGGAAAGTAGAATGAAGAAGGTAACTTTGAGTTCTGTTCTGTCGGCCCTGATGGTGCTGGGTCTTTCCAGCCTGGCCCTGGCCCAGGATGCTGCCGCCGCTCCGGCCGCTGGCGGCGGCGTGAACCTCGCCCTGGTCTGCATTGCCGCGGCTCTGTCCGTCGGCGTGGCCGCGCTCGGCTGCGGCATCGGCATGGGCTCCGGCATCGGCGGCGCCTGCTCCGGTATCGCCCGCAACCCCGAGGCTTCCGGCAAGATCACCGTGACCATGATCATCGGTCTGGCCCTTATCGAGTCCCTGACCATTTACGGTCTGGTTATCTCGCTGATCCTGCTCTTCGCCAACCCCCTTCTGAAGTAAGGAAGGGCTACGCGCCAGCCACACGGCGCGACGATCAGCCATCGAAAGGCCGCGGGTTTTCCTGCGGCCTTTTTCTTTCCCCACATCGTGGGACCGTCTTCCATTTGGCAACAGCCAGCTTCCTCTGACCCCGT
>JAJYKH010000240.1 GCA_021788685.1 Deltaproteobacteria bacterium
CGAATGGCGCGGGGCGAAACGGGGATGATCCCCACCCACCGCAAGAGCCAGTTCAGGTACCAGCGCTCGTAAATCCCCTTGTCCATCACGAACCGCACCCGGCGGGGCACGGCCAGGCTCAGCACCGCCCAGTCGATCCAGCTCACGTGGTTACCCAGCAGCATGAGACCCCCTTCCTTGGGCAGATGGCTCAAGCCCGAAACCGTGAGCGTGTACCGCCAGGAGAAGAGGACCCGCAGCAAGGGGCGCTGGAGGGATTGGATCAGGTTGGGGAGAGGGTGGCGCATGCCGTTCAGGTTACAACAAGCAGGTGGAAGAGAGCCACCATGCCGGGCCGGTGGCGGAGAAGAGCCGGACGACATTGAGGGCCGAGGGGGTGAATAAGAGGATGAAGGGCAGGAGGATGAAACCATTCACGATGGCCGTGAGGGCGGTCTGCTCGGTGCCGGAGAAGCTCTTGAAGACCACGTTCTGGATGACGGTCTTGTGGCTCGGATCGACCATGGCGTTGATCAGGAGGAACAGGATTTAGAGAGTGGAGACGGGGCTGCGAGGGAGATTTTCATCTTGGAAAGAATTGCTGCAAATTTCGTCACCGGCCCACCCAACATCAAGAGCACTGGTCTTATCCAGAATACGATCATTGTAATAGACCTCTTTCGATCTGGAATGCAGAAATTTTTGAAATATATAATTCAGGGACATGACAGAAATCGCAGACGCCACCTTGGGTAAATTTGATTTTCATCATTCTTTTTGTGGATCATATCCGATTACCTTATTGCGAATGAACTTACGCGAGTCATTCCCACGATTGATTCTCCGATCTCATTCCTGATCGATAGACCATGGCCTCTCAGCCCACCCCTGTTACTGCTATTTTTCCCAAATATCCCAAAAGTAGTACCTATCAGCGGCCGGAATGTCAATGCCGATTTCGGCGGTGCTGAGGACAATCTCTGAAAGCAAAGGCATACTTCTTCAGACCAGAGCAGTCCCCGCAGCCCGAATCCATATCTGTTGCGTCGGCCAGTGACGGTCAGGAAGCCTCTCGCCTGTCGAGGGTCATGGTAATTGAGCACTTCGGCCCGGGTCAGGGTCAGCGGAATTGAGCACCCGGGATCAAGTGAATTGAGCAGTTTTGCCGGCGGCGGGGTCAACCGAATTGAGCACCCCGCCGTGACCTTCGGTGGGCTCCATATGTGCCTTGAAGTATCCTCCTTGAATTTACCGAGGGAGGAATCATGGCACGGAGGCCCATTCGCATGATCGAACTTGACGAGTTGTTGTTCCGCTGGCAGCAGGGGCATAATATCTCCCAGCTCTCGCGGAGCCTTGGCCAGTCCAGGCAGACGGTGCGCAAATACCTGCGTCTGGCTAAAAAGCAGGGTCTGACCCGCGACGGCGATGATGCGCAGCGGGCTCAGGCGCTGGCCGCCATGCGCACCGAGAGCAGCCGGACACTCCAGGCCGAGACGCCGCCCAGACAGCGGCTTCTTGAGCCCCACGATGAGCAGATCCGCACTTGGCTCGCCGAACCTGACATGACCCTGAAACAGATCTGGCGGCTTCTGGGCGAACGGGGACTCACGCTAAGCTATGCCAGCGTCAAGCGCTTTATCCGCAGCCACATCGAGGCTATTTCCCCGAAGGTGACCGTGCGCCTGGAAACGCCGCCGGGGCAGCAGGCCCAGGTGGATTTCGGCCGTACCCGGGTCCGCATCGGTGGGCAGGTGCATTCGTTGTGGGTCTTCGTTATGACCCTCTCCTACAGCCGCCACCGCTTCGTACGATTTGTCAAACGCCAGGATCTGGCTACTTGGATCGACTGCCACATCCGGGCCTTCGAGTTCTTCGGCGGGGTGCCCCAGACCATCCTGCTCGACAATCTCAAGGCCGGGGTCATCCGACCCGACCTGTATGACCCCACCATCAACCGGGCCTATGGGGAGCTGGAACGCCACTATGGCTTTACCGTCGATCCAGCCCGGGTAGCCACCCCGGAGCACAAAGGCAAGGTGGAGCGCCAGATGCCGGTGGTCCGGCAGCAGCTGGTGGCCGGCCGCAGCTATCTTGACTCAGCTGAGCTCAACCAGAAGGCCCTCATCTGGTGCCGTGAGCAGGTCGGGCGAGAGGCTCACGGCACCACCTGCGAGCCGCCCATGGCCCGGTTCGAGCAGCAGGAGAAAGCGGCGCTCCAGCCGCTGCCGGAACAGCCCTTTGAGCGGCCGACCTGGGGCGAGGCCAAGGTCCATCCCGACCACCATGTGGTCTTCGAGCGCAGTTATTACTCACTGCCGAGCCGCTTCGTGGGCAAGATGGTATGGGTGCGGGCCACTCGGCGGCTGGTCGAGATCTACTGCGATAACGAGCTGGTCAAGACCCATCCTCGGGCCACTCGGCGCGGCACCTGGAGAAGCGATCCCAACGACTACCCCGATGCCGCCAAGGCCTTTCTCTTTGCCCACCCGCAGTATTGCTGCAAGAAGGCTGCTGAGATCGGCCCCCACGTGGCACGCATGGTCGAGGAGATCCTTTCCAATCACGCCATCCGCAACCTGCGCAAGGCCCAGGGGGTGTTACGCCTGTCAGATAAATACGGCCCAAAGCGGTTGGATGAGGCCTGCTGTTACCTGCTGCACTTCGGCGCCACCGAGCTGCGCCGGCTCACCCATGTGCTGGAGCAGGGCATCCAGCCAGCGTGGCAATCCGAGGACCCGCCTTCGGTATCGCTTACTGAGCAGGCCATGGGCTTCCTGCACCCGCCGGAGAGCTTTGCTGCCATGGAGGTGAGCCGATGAGCGTCACTGCCGCCCTCACCAGTCAGCTCAAGGCGCTCAAGCTTGGCCGCATGCTCGATACCATGGAAGTGCGGCTGACCCAGGCCCGAGATGATCAGCTCGGTTACCTGGAGTTCCTGCAGCTGCTGCTTCAAGACGAGATCGAGCGCCGCAAGACCCAGAGCCTCCGGCTACGCCTGCAGCGCGCCAGCTTCGAGGAGCCCAAGACCCTCGAGGACTTCGACTTCCTGGCCAACCCGACCCTGAACCCCGCGGCAGTCCGGGATCTGGCCACCGGACTCTTTATCGAACGCCGCGAGCATGTCCTGCTCTACGGCCCCGCGGGCACCGGCAAGACGCACCTGGCACAGGCCCTGGGGCACCACGCCTGCCGCAGTGGCCGCTCGGTGCTGTTCTTGAAGGCCGTCAAGCTCTTCCGAATGCTGCAGGCCGCCCGGGCCGACAACTCTTGGGAGGCCGAGTTGCGCCGTATGCTCGCCCCGGACCTGCTCATCATTGATGACTTCGGACTCAAACCCATGACCATGAGCCAAGCCGAAGACTTCTACGAGATCGTCGCCGAGCGGCATCTGCGCGGCTCGATCATCGTCACCTCCAACCGGCCCCCGGGCGACTGGCTCCCCCTGTTCCCCGATCCGGTCATGGCCAACTCGGCACTCGACCGGCTGGCCCATAATGCCCACCACTTCGTGATGAAGGGAGAATCGTACCGAAAGAAGATGCGTCCACAAACAAAGCAACCGGCACTTACTTCAACCGAGCTCACCGAAGGTCAAACTGCTCAATTACGCTGACCCCGGCCCTGCTCAATTACGCTGACCCTTGACACTCTCGCCCTCACATTTCGGATCTGCCCTCGCTCCGGTGACGGTAAGGCAGTGCACCTCTCGAAAGAGGCCGACCGAGGACCGCCCCCACGGCTTCTGTTACCTTGCTTTTTTCTCCCTGATGATCTACTCTCTCCCGCCATGGCCATCGAAAAGAATCTCGACATTCCCTTCATTTCCTCCCTTGCCCTTCGTGAAAAACAAATCCAGCAGAACTACCGGCCCATCATCGCTGTGCACAAATGGTTCGCTCGCCGGCCGGGGACCTTGTTCCGGGGGCTGCTCCTCTCCGAATATTCCGAGATTCCGCTGCGGGGTGGTTTCTATCAATCCAATCAATTCAAAAACCTCCAGATAGCCGATCCGTTCATGGGAGGCGGCACGCCGCTCATCGAGGCGAACCGGCTGGGATGCGACGTCATCGGCTATGACATCAATCCCATGGCCTGGTGGATCGTCAGCCGCGAGCTGGAGCACCTGAATCTGGAGGCCTACACCGAAGCTGCCGACGAAGTAGCCCTGTTCTTGTCCGAGCGGGTTGGGGATCTCTACCGGACTTCCTGTGTGGAGTGTGGCGACAAGACCGCATCGGTCAAATACTTCATCTGGGTAAAAACCGCCGGCTGCCGAGGATGCGGAAAACCATTCAACCTCTTCCCCGGCTATCTTCTGGCCGAAGATCGACGCCATCCCCGAAACGTCTTCATCTGTCCCGCTTGCGGCACCCTTACCGAAACGGAAAGCCGCACCGACCCGGGAAAATGCTCCTCCTGCGGTGCTGCGCTTTCGCTGCTTGGCCCGGCAAAGAGGAACCGCTGCCGTTGCCCCCATTGCGGGCTGGTCAATACCTATCCAAACCCCGCAGCCGGTCCGCCCCGGCACCGCATGGTCGCCATCGAATACCACTGCCCCGCTTGCAAGGCCGGCCACAAGGGCAGGTTCTTCAAGAAACCGTCTTCCGAGGATGTGCAGAGGTATGCGCATGCCGAGCGGCTGCTGACGGATCTCGAATCCCGTCACATTCCCGGGGAGGAGATCCCGGCAGGGGACGAGACCACGCGCCTCCACCGGTGGGGGTATCGAAGATATAAGGAGCTGTTCAACAGCCGGCAGCTCTTGGGGCTTGAGCTTCTCGCGCGCAGGATTTCGGAATTTCCGGATCGGCGGGTGCGGGACGCCCTTGCCACCAACTTTTCGGACCTCCTCCGCTATCAGAACATGCTGTGCCGCTATGACACCATGGCCCTGAAGTCCCTTGATGTCTTTTCCGTGCACGGTTTTCCGGTAGAT
>JAJYKH010000241.1 GCA_021788685.1 Deltaproteobacteria bacterium
GAACTCGGCGGTCGGGGAAATGAAACCGATCCAGCCGCGGTAGACCTTTCCGGGGAAGCTGTCGGTGCGGATCTCGGCAGGCATCCCCTGGGCGATCATGCCCAGGTCGGGCTCCGGCACGTAGGCCCTCACCCAGACCGGGTCGGTGAGGGCGATGGTCAGGACCGGGGTCTGGGGGAAGGCCATGTCCCCCGGCTCCAGGATCCGGTCCTGGACGACCCCGTCAGCCGGGACCAGGAGCCGGGTGTCGGCGAGCTGTTGCTCGGCCAGCTTTTGGGCGGCTTCGTCCCTCTTGAGCTGGGCCCGGGCCGCGGCGATGTCCTCCTGGCGTGGGCCCTTGATGGCCAAAACGTGCGCCTGCCGGGCGGCATCGAGATCGGCGCTGGCCTTCCGCCGGGCCGCCTCGGAATTGTCCAGTATTTGTCTGGAGACATATTCGGTTCGGGCCAGGGTCCGGTTGCGCCGGTAGATCTGGAGGGCGTCGGCCAGGATCGCCTCGGCGGCCCGGACGCGGGCACCGGCGGCGGCGATCTCTTCCGGCCGGCTGCCGGCCAGGAGCCTGGCCAGAGCTTCCTTCTGGGCGGCCACCCTGGCCCGGGCCTGGGCGGCCGCCGCCTCGAACCGGACCGGATCGAGCTGCGCCACCAGCATTCCTGCCTTCACCTTCGCCCCTTCCTGCACCAGGATCCGCTCGATGCGGCCGGTATCGTGAAAGGCCAATTGGACCTGGCGGATATCGATATTGCCGAAGAGACGCAGGGTCCCGGGGGGCGCCGGCCTGCCGCGGAAGAAGAGATAGAGGCCGGCGCCGATCCCGGCCGCGACTGCCAGGGCCAGCACGGTTCGGAGCACCTTGTTCCTGTCCATTCAGCCGTTCCTTTGGCCGGGGTCTTCCCCCGCGGGCGACAGAAGGGCGTTGGCCGCTTCCAGATCCTTCGTCCCAAGCACTCCCGCCGCCGCCTTGAGCCGGACGCGATCCGTGACATGCTCGTAGAGGGTCACATTAAAATTGCGCTGGGCCGCGGTGTAATCCTGGGTCACGGTGAGGAGGTCGACAATGGAGCGGACGCCCACCCGGTATCCTTCGCGGGTGGCGTCGAGGGAGGTCCGGGCCGAGGCCAGGGCCTGGGAGGCGGCGTTCAGCCTGGCCACGCTGCTTTGCAGGTTGAGGAAAGCGGTCTCGGTGTCGAGGCGCACCTGGTCCCGCAGGTCCTCCAGACGGTAGCGGGTGGCCTTGGCCAGGGACCGGGCCTGCCAGGTCCGGGCGCCGATCTCCCCGCCCTGGTAGATGGGGAACCGCAAATTGAGCCCCACGGTCAGCTCGTCCCGGTCGATGCTCGGCAGAAGGTCCCCCTTGGTGTGGCCGTACCCGGCATCGAGGTCCAGCCGGGGCCAGCGGGCCCGGCTGGCGACCGCCACCTGGTCCTGCGCCGCCCGCAGATCCTCCCGCGCCCGGAGGATCTGGGGCTGCTGATCGAGGGCGGCTTGGACCCAGGGCTCGGGGCGATCCGGACGAGGGCCTTCGGGCGTGACCGGGCCGAGATCGGCGAGCTCGCCGAAGGGCGCACGGGTCAGGCGCTGCAATGTCTTCCGGGCAACGCGCAGACCGTTTTCCGCCCGGACCAGATCGGACACGGCGCCATCGGAGCGGGCGCGGGCCTCGTGAACGGCGATGATGTCCCCGGCGCCCACTTTCCGGAAGGTCTCCGCCTGGTCGAGGATTTTCTGGAGCAGGTCCTTCTGGGCCCGGGCCACCTTCACGTCGGCCCGGGCCTGGAGCACCGCGAAATACGCTTCGACGACCTGCAGCATCAACTGCTGCCCGGCGGCGATGAGCGCCGCTTCCCCGGCCCTGATCTGGGCGCCGGCTCCGCTCAGGGAAGCGTAGGCCGGCCCGTTGAAAAGGGGCTGGGTGAGGGTGACGCCGTACTGGTTGCCGGTGTAGGATTCGTCCACCTGCAGCGGCGGGAACCCGGAGATGTCCGCGTGGCCGCGGCTGACGCCTCCGTTCAGGCCGAGCTTGGGGAGGAGCTCTGACCGGGCCAAGGGGCGGGCGGCCCGATCCGCCTCCAACAGGGCCTGCGCCCTGGCCAGAACAGGGCTCACGGAGGCCGCTTGCCGGTAGACGGCGAGCAGGTCCTCGGCCCGGCCCGCGCTGGCGGCGCAGAGAACCCCCAAAAAGGCGAGGCCTACCGAAAGAGCCAGCCCTCTCATCCGTGACATTTCATCGTTCGCGACAGCCGGGGCTCAATCGCTGGCCTCGGGAAAACCTTGATCGCGTCGAAAGCTTCAAGCTTCGGCGGCGGAATGGAGAAAGATGCTCACCCGGCCCGTTGGCCGCAGCTCCTCACGAGGCGCTACATCTTGATGGTATCAAAAGTGATCTCCGCAATTCATTATCAAACAGACTGACTGCGCCCGTCAAGCGGCTCTCCCCCCTATCGTCCCGGGCTGCGGTGGCAGGCCGGGAAGCTGATGGCGGCCACGGCCTCAACCTCACGAGAGCCTCGGCCAGAAGCCGCCTTTCGGTTGCGAGATCAATTTGGCGTCCGCTTTTGCCGGCCCGACTCCGAAAGAAAATCTCGTTTCCGAATGAGACAAAGAAGAAGGACGTTCCAGCGTACAAACGGTCTCAACATGAAACGCTGGAACGGTGAGGACGACTACTCCTTCTCCTTGGAGTACCGGTCGAGGACCCGCTTGAGCTCCAGGGCGCCTGCCGGCACCTTCTTGACGGACTGCACCTCGCTGACGGGCTTGCCGTAGTACTTCTCGGTCGATTTGTTATCAGGCTCCAGCGCGGACCCTCCCAGGGAAACACCGGCGAACAGACCGCGGCTCCGGGAATAGGAGAGGATCTCCGACTTCAGCGTGACGTCGGTGGCCGCCTCGGCCTTGCGTCCCACCGGCCCGGCGGCTATCGAGGCGTCCGCCCCCAGGGTGAACTTCCCGTTTTTGACTGCTTCCGCCTTCATCCTGTTCTTGAAGACCAGGACCACATCCGTGGCCTGGGCCCCGATCTGGTACCCCACGCTGCCGCCGACCAGGGTGATGAAAAAGGGATTGCCCCATCTCCCATTCTCGTCGCGAACCGCCAGGACCCCCTTTCCGTAGGTGCCGCCCACCACGAACCCGGCCTTGTAGGCGCTCGGGATGATGGCGATGCCCCCGGCATCGTGCAGCAGGTCTCTCGGGATGCCCTTCTCCGGGATCTTCATGATCGCCTGGAGCACATTGGCGCTCTTCTGCATCCTTTGCTGCTCACTGTCCTCCTTTTTTTTGGTGTGCTTGCCTTGAGGGTGCATGCCGGTGACCGACTTGCTCTCGGCGCTCCACGCCAGAGGGGAGAGCAGCAAGCTCATCAGAAAAGCCGCCAGAAACGCAAAAGCCGATGTCCTTTTCATCGTCATCCTCCTTTGCCGGATTTCACGGGGCCGTTCTCAACCCCACCATTCGAGGCTTCTGAACAGATTGTAGCAAATTCAGCACATCCCGTACGAATCTTGATGATCTCGTAAAAAAACTCCAAAACGAAACGGGCGGGTACGGGGAAACAAAAAGCTGCACAGCGCGGAACGGCGGCGGAGCGGCTTTTGGCGAGGCCGATCGATTCTGACAAATTCGGCCCAGCGTAAGCCTGGGTTGCGTGCGTTCTAACGTGTGAAAGCACCGGATTGTAGCCCGCCTGGTCGCGGACCTTCTGCTGCACGGCCTGCTCAGTCCAAAGGAAAACGGAATCTCATGAGTAAAAAGCTCCTCATCGGCATCCCCCTGCTGCTCGCCGCCGGCCTGCTCCTGGCCTTCATTTTCTGGGACGGCCACCGATCGAAGTCTGGCCAGTTGAAGGTCACCGGGAACATCGAGGTCACCGAGGTCGCCCTGAGCTTCAAGGTGGCGGGCCGGGTGGCGTCCCGCCTGGTGGACGAAGGCGACCCGGTGGCGAAGGGCCAGCTGGTGGCCCGTCTCGACGCTGCGGACCTGGAGCACGAAGTGGCCCTCAGGCAGGCGGAGGTCGCGGCCGCCCGCGCCCAGCTGGCCGACCTCGAGGCCGGCTACCGCACCGAGGAGGTGGCGCAGGCCCGGGCCGCCCTTGAGAAGGCCCAGGCCGAGGCGAGCAACGCGACAGAGAACTTCGCGCGCGATCAGCACCTCTTCGAAGGAAAGGTCATTCCGAAAAGGGTGTACGATGCCGCAGCCACCAGCTTGGCGGTCACCCGCCAGGCGGTGAACGAGGCCAAGGAGAAGCTTACCTTGCTCCGGAAGGGCTACCGGCCGGAGCAGATCGCCAAATCCCGGGCCCAGGCGGACCAGGCGGAAGCGGCCCTGGCCCTTGCCCGGACCCGCCTGGGGTACGCCACTCTCGCCTCCCCCGTTGCCGGGTTCGTCCTCACCAAAAACGTGGAGCCGGGAGAGTACGTCAACCCGGGAACGCCGGTGGTCACCGTGGGCGAGCTCGACGAGGTGTGGCTGCGGGGGTTCATCAGCGAGACCGACCTGGGCCGGGTCCGCCTCGGCCAGAAGGCGTACCTCACCATCGATACGTATCCTGGCAAGCGGTACCAGGGCCGGGTCTCCTTCATCGCCTCCGAGGCGGAGTTCACCCCCAAGCAGGTGCAGACCGAACGGGAGCGGGTCAAGCTGATGTACCGGATCAAGATCACCGTTCCCAATCCGAGCCAGGAGCTCAAGCCGGGGATGCCGGCCGACGGGGTCATCCTCCTGGAGGGCGGAGACCATGGACAGCCGGCCGGCCATTAAGACCAGGGGCCTGGGCCGTTCCTTCGGCGACATCCGGGCCGTGGACCGTCTCGACCTGGAAGTGGCCAGGGGCGAGATCTTCGGTCTGGTGGGCCCGGACGGGGCGGGCAAGACCACCACCATGC
>JAJYKH010000242.1 GCA_021788685.1 Deltaproteobacteria bacterium
TTCCCGCGCCTTGTCAACCGATGCGAAGCTCAGGCCCAGCTCCACATGGCCGACGCTTTCCCCCTCGAACCGGATGTCCTTCCGGATCACCTCGATGCCGGCCGGCCGCGCCGCCTGGGTGGTCAGTGGCTTGCCCTCCTTGCTGTAGAAGGTGACGAAGGCGACATCCCCGTCCTTGCTGCTGCTCTTCGCCATCTCCTGCAGGGTTTCGAAATCGTAGCCGATGATCAGGCTGGCCCCGTTCTTGGCCAGGAGCTCGGCCAGGGATTCGCCTTTCCGCCGGAGCCCCTGCCGGAGGAGATCTTCTTCGTGGGACTGCTCGGCCTTGAAGGCTTCGATCACTCCGCGGGCCTGCGCGGATTGGGCCGTCCTGGCCGAGACCATGATGGTCGCGGCGAGGCCGGCCATCAGCACCGCGGTGAGCAGCGAAACCACCAGGAGGAATTTCCAGGCCACCCCTCTGTTCCTGAGCATGGATCTATTCCCCCGCAACCGCGTTCGGACCGAGGGCCTTCAGGCACTCCGTCACGCTTTTGTAATCGGCCGGCTTGGTCCAGCCCACGATCTGGGCGGAATGGGCTGCCGGCGAGTCGGACGGCATGGCCATCAACGCCGCGGCGACCTTGTCGCTGACATCTTTCCCGGTGCGGCTCAGGGCAGCCATCGGCCATTCCGGGTAAAGAGGGGTGCTGTGCACGAAGGGAAAGCCGTCCTTGATCTGGTTGATCACGCGGAAATCGGCCATCTTGATCTTCCCCTCCGCAGCCATCCGCTCCAAAGTGTCGGACCGGACGGTACCGGCATCGACCGTCCCGTTCAGCACCGCCAGCACCACGTTGTCATGCTTTTCGCCCTGCAGGAAAGAGGCGAAATCCTTCCTGGGGTCGATGCCGCTCGCAAGGAGCTGCCGCCAGGCCATTTGGGCGCCGCCCAGGGAGGAGTACTTGACGCACATGAACTTCTTGCCCTTGAGGTCCGCCATGGTCTTGATCGGGCTGTCCTTGCGGACCAGGATGACGCCGCCGAATTCCTTCAGGGCCTTGCCGTTTCGCGAGTTGATCATGGTGGCGATCGGCCGCATCTGGTATTTCTTTTCAAGGCTTACAAAAAAGGAGGGATTGGCCAGCAGGAAGTCAACGGTGCCATTCTTGACAGCCGGGTCGATGGCATCGAACTTCAGGGGCACGATGGCGACCTTGTCCCCGATCTTCCCGGCCAGGTAGGCCCCCATGGCCCCCCACTCTTTCATGGCCTCGGGAGCGCCCCGCTTGGCCAGCACGCCGATTTTGACCTCGGCCAGGGCCGGCGAGCCGGCCAGCATGAGCATGGCCGCGAGCAGCAGGAATGAGCTCAAAAGCTTGCCTGTTCTCTTCATTCTCTTCCCTCCTTGATGTTGTCCATCATGATGATCGACCGCATCAGCTCACCCTAATGGGGAAAAGCTTGCGAATCCTTCGATCCGCATGCGGCCCATCCGGTAAAAGGGATTCCGTTTTTCATCCGGTATGGAATCCGGATGAAACCCGTAAAATCCGAAGAGCTCAGTTGGTAACCGCCCTGTCCGGCAAAGATGAATGAATTAATTACCAATGTAAAAACCTTTTTCAACAGAAAAAATTCTTTTATATTCCCATGTTTAGAATTTAATCGAGTTCTTAATTTGGCAGCCAGGGGAGATGGCCCGGGGGACAATGGGCGATTTTCCGTCTCTTTTTTGCAAACGGCACACAACGCCAGCACCAAGCGGATCATAAGTGAGCCAGAGCACTTGTGGAAAACTGTATTGCCCGCCTGCTCCTTCCGGGGTAGATTGCCCGAGCCGGTCTGACGTAACCAGTCACAGGCACCGAATCTGCTTTGTCATCGCCTGGTTCGCGCCCCGATCGCTGCCTCACAGGCGCTTTGTCGGCACTGCTGCCGACGCCAATCGCTAGCATCCCCGGCACCTGTGATCGGTTACGGCCTGTCAGCCGAAGTGCCGTTTGAAATCTGAGGCCCGGCTGATCGTTCACGGGCAGGAAAATGATCTTTCAGCTCGATCCCATCCGCTCTCAATACCTGGCCAGCCTGCGCCTCCCATGACTGCTTCCGGCCCCCGGCGCCTGACGGCCGTCCTTCCCTGGGTGACCGCCCCCCTCATTTTCGGTCTGCTCTCCCTGTGCCTCGGCCAGGACGCCAACTGGGACCTGCGCAATTACCACTTCTACAACCCGTATGCCTGGCTCCACCAGCGGCTCGATTACGATATGGCCCCGGCCCAGGTCGCCAATTTCTACAACCCCCTGCTTTTTGTTCCCTACTACTTCCTGGTGACCACCGTGCCGCCGCGGGCCGCGGCCTTCCTGCTGGGCGCGGCGCAGGGGCTCAACCTGCCGCTTTTGGCGGGCATCGGCCGGAGCGCCATGGCCGGGGAGCGGAAGAGTCCCCCATGGCTTCCCCTGCTCCTGGGCCTCTTGGGCCTCCTCGGAGCGGGGAGCATCTCGGAGCTGGGCACCATGTTCGCCGACAACCTGATCAGCCTGCCGGTGCTGGGCGGGATCTGGCTGCTCACGGCCAATTACCGGCGCCTCCTCGACCCGAGCCGCCCCGCCTTGCCGCTGGCCGCCGCCGGCGGGGTGCTCTTCGGCCTCGCGGCCGGGCTCAAGCAGCCCGCCGCCGTCTTCGCGGTGGGCTGGTGCGTGGCCTTCCTGATCGTGCCGGTGCTGCTCCGGAGGCGGGTAGCGCTGGCGTTCGTTTTCGGGCTGGGGGTGCTGGCGGGCATTGCCGCCACCGGCGGCTTTTGGATGGTGGAGCTGTGGCAGCGCTACGGAAACCCGCTTTTCCCCTATTTCAATCGCCTCTTCGCCTCTCCGATGGCGTCGCTTTCCAACTACCGGGACCCCCGCTTTCTCCCCAGGAGCCTCATCGAGGCGCTGCTCTTTCCGTTCCTGATCGTCCGGGACCCGCACCACACCGCGGAGATTTTCTTCCGCGACCTGCGCTTCCCGCTGTTCGCCATTCTCCTCGCCACTGCGGGGCTCATCCGCTACCGCCGTTTCCGCAATTGGCAAGAGCCGGTCGCCGTAAGTGCTGCCGCTCCCGGGGACCGGAAAGGGCTCTTTCTGCTCTGCGGGGCGCTCGCCGCCTACGCGGTCTGGCTGCGGCTCTTCGCCATCTACCGCTATCTGCTCCCCCTGGAAATGCTGGCGCCCCTGGGAATCTGGCTGCTCATCTCCGGCCTTCCCTTGCGGCAGGCGGCGAAATACAGGCTTGCCGCCGCCTGCGGGCTGCTGCTCGTGATCACCCTGCGGCCCGGCACCTGGGGACGGGTTCCCTTCGGGGACGACTTCTTCGGCGTCACTCCGCCGCCGATTGCCGACCCGGCCCGCACCATGGTGCTCATGACCGGCGTGGCGCCCATGGCCTACGTCATCCCCTTCTTCCCGGCGCCGGTCCGCTTCGTCCGCATCCAGAGCTACTTCACCGGTCCATCGCCCACGCCGAACGGCTTCGACCGCCGCATGCGGCAGCTGGTGGCCGCCCACCGCGGGCCGCTCTACGTCCTGTTCAGCTCGAACGAGGGGGAATCGGCGGCCGCCTCTCTGGCCGCTTACGGCCTCGCCCTGGATGCCGGGAATTGCCGCACGCTGAAGACCCATGTCGAGGAGCACCTCGATACGTCCCTCTCCTTCTGCGCCGTGGCGCGCCTCGATTCTTCCCTTGCCCGAGGAGAACGACGATGATGAGCTCTGCTGCCGCCCCGCCCGCCCGGCGGATCGCCGTGCTGGTGCCCTGCTACAACGAGGAGCAGACCGTGGGCAGCGTGGTCCGCGACTTCCGCGCCGCCCTGCCCGGGGCCAGGGTCTACGTCTACGACAACAACTCCCGGGACCAGACGGCCGCCCGCGCCCGGGAGGCCGGGGCCATCGTCCGCACCGAGCGGATGCAGGGCAAGGGCAACGTGATGCGGAGGATGTTCTCGGACATCGAGGCGGACCTCTACGTCCTGGTGGACGGGGATGCCACCTACCACGCCCCCAGCGCCCCGGCGATGATCGCCAAGCTGCTGGAGGAGCACCTGGACATGGTGGTGGGCACCCGGCTCACCAGCCACCAGGGCGAGGCCTTCCGGCGGGGGCACTACCTGGGCAACCGGATGCTCACCGGCTTCGTCTCCCTCCTCTTCGGCCGGCAGCTCACCGACATGCTCTCGGGCTACCGGGTGATGTCGCGCCGGTTCGTGAAATCCTTCCCGGCCCTGGCCAAGGGGTTCGAAACCGAAATCGAGCTGACCGTGCACGCCCTGGAGCTGCGGCTGCCGGCGGCCGAGCTGGCCACCCCCTACGGCAACCGGCCCGCCGGCTCGGAGAGCAAGCTGAGCACCTACCGGGACGGGCTCCGGATCCTCCTCACCATCATCAGCCTGTTCAAGGAGGAGCGGCCCCTTTCCTTCTTCACCATCCTCTTCGCGCTGCTCGCCGCCACCTCCCTGGCCCTGGCCGCCCCCATTTTCGTGACCTACATGGAAACCGGCCTGGTGCCCCGCTTCCCCACCGCCATCCTCGCCACCGGCATCATGCTGCTCGCCTTCCTGAGCCTGGTCTGCGGCCTGATCCTGGACACAGTCACCCTCGGCCGCCGGGAGATGAAGCGGCTCCACTATCTCGCCATCGCCGCGCCCGACGAATGAAAAGTAAGCGGTCACAGGGCACCCCATCTCCTTTGTCAGAGGCCTGTTCGCGGAGCACCAGTCCAGCTCGCAGGCCTCTTTCGCGGATCTGGGGCACCCTGCGACCGCTTACAAAACCAGGAATGGATT
>JAJYKH010000005.1 GCA_021788685.1 Deltaproteobacteria bacterium
CTATTTCTCTATCAGGGGGTGCGGGTCAGCCGCTCCACCCTTGCCAATATGGAGCTGTACACCAGCAACATCATCGAAAGCATGCCCGCCGGGCTCATTACCTTGGATTCCCAGGAGCGGATCGTCTCCATCAACGGCCGGATGGAGGAGCTGTTGGGAAGAAATTTCGCGGAGCTTGCCGGGAAGACCTTGCCGGAGGCGTATGGCAATGGGCAATGCGGCCTGGAGCCCATGATCCGGCAAGGCAGGAGCATCCTGGACCTGCCGGTGGACTGCCCGGGCCGGGGAGGGGAAAGGATACCCCTGAAGGTAAGCGCCGCACGGCTGTTGAGCCGTGATCGGCAACCATTGGGAACGGTGCTGACCTTCCGGGACATGCGGGAAATCAGGGACATGGAGGAGCAGCTGGAACGTTCGCGCCGTCTTGCCGCTCTCGGTCGAATGGCCGCCGGCATCGCGCACGAGATCAGGAATCCGCTGGGGACGTTGCGCGGCTTTGCCCAGTATTTTTCCAATCGGGCCCAGGAAGGCACCAGCGATCAAGAGTATGCCGAGCTGATGATCGGCGAGGTGGACCGCCTGAACCGCACCATCTCGGCTCTCCTGCAGTTTGCCAGGCCGAGGGAGCCGGAATTTCAAGAAGTTGCCCTGGTCCGGCTGCTGTCGAGAACCGGCCGGCTGCTGGCTGATGATCTCCAAAGTCACAAGATTGGTTTCAGCCTGGATGCCCCCGGCGAGGAGATCGTCCTGGAGGCCGATCCCGACCTTCTGATGCAGGTCTTTTTGAACCTGCTGCATAATGCCCTGGCGGCAACCGCGGAGGGAGGCGCCATTATGGTGGGCGTCCGGCCGCAAGACGACACCGTCCATGTCCGGGTGCGGGACTCGGGAAGGGGGATGAGCGATGAGGAAAAAGCGCAGATGTTTGATCCCTTTTTCACCACCCGCAAGACCGGCACCGGCCTCGGCCTGGCGGTCGTGCACCAGATAATCGAGCAGCATCGCGGCCAGATCGAAGTGGATTCCGCGCCCGGCACGGGCACGGAAATTACCGTTATCCTCCCCCTTTCTCAGGATCGGCATGCCAAGCGCCAAGAAGACAATCCTGCTGGTTGACGATGATGCCGCCCACCGCACCATGCTCAAGGCCAATCTGATCGGCGCTGGCTACGCCATCCTGGAGGCGGAGGATGGCGACCAGGTGCTGCCCCTGCTTGCGGAGCATGAAGCCGACCTGATCCTCCTCGATCTGAAAATGGAGCGGATGGGGGGCCTGGAAACCCTGGCGGCGCTGAAAGGGCGGGGCCGGGTCGAGCCGGTGATCATCCTGACGGCCTTTTCAACGGTTGAAACGGCGGTTGCCGCCATGAAGCAAGGGGCTTTCGATTACATCACCAAACCGGTGGATGTGGAGGAATTAAAGCTGCTCCTTGCCAAGGCCTTGGATTATGAGCGGTTGCAGACAGAGAATAAGCTGCTCAAGAAACGTCTTCATGAGAAATTCAACTTCGGCAACATCATCGGCCAAAGCAAGGCCATGCGGGAGCTGTTTGCAACCCTGGCCCTGGTGGCGCCCAGCGATGCCACCGTCCTGATCAACGGCGAGTCGGGCACCGGCAAGGAGCTGATTGCCAATGTCCTTCATGAGAACAGCAGCCGTAAAAATGGTCCCTTTGTCAAGGTCAATTGTGCCGCACTCCACGAAAACCTGTTGGAAAGCGAGCTGTTCGGCCATGAAAAAGGGGCCTTTACCGGAGCTGCCGGCCTGCGCAAGGGGCGTTTCGAGCAGGCCCATCAAGGCACCCTCTTCCTCGACGAAATAGGGGACATGAGCCTGGCGACCCAGGCCAAGATCCTGCGGGTGCTGCAGGAAGGAGAGATCGAGCGGCTCGGCGGCGAGCGGGCGATCAAAGTGGATGTGCGGCTGATCGCGGCAACCCACAAGGACCTTGTCCAAATGGTGACGGAAGGCGCCTTCCGGCAGGATCTTTTTTTCCGGCTCAACGTCGTCCCGGTCTTTCTGCCGCCGCTCCGGGAGCGAAGCGAGGATATCCCTTTGCTGGCGGAACATTTTCTCAGAAAATACGTGAAGAAAAACCGAAAGAGCATCCGGGGCATTCACCCCGCGGCCATGGCGCTCCTGGCGCGGCACCATTGGCCTGGTAATATCCGGGAACTGGAAAATACCATGGAGCGGGCCGTCATCCTCTGCCTCGGCGAGTACATCACCCCCCAGGAATTGCCGTCCCAATTTCATCCCGCCGGCCCGCCGCAGACGGCCGGATCTCCCCTTGCGGCCGGGGGTCTGACGCTTCGCGATATGGAGCGGGAGACGATCAAGGCCACCCTGGCGCAGACCGGCGGCAACAAGTCCCAAGCCGCCAAAATCCTCGGGATCACCCGGCAGACCCTCCAAAACAAGCTGCGGGAATATGGCCTGTCGTGAGGCAAAAACATGGGCAGCTCAGTAGCAGATCCAACCCGCCGGGAGCATCTCCACCGGCGCGGACTCCGCCTTGAGCGCTTCACCATCGGTTGGAACGTCATAGAGGCGGGGGTGGCTATCACGGCGGGCATTATCGCTGGCAGCACCTCCCTTGTCGCCTTTGGTGCGGACAGCTCAATCGAGGTCCTATCCGCCGTAGCCCTGCTGTGGAGGCTGCGCAAGGCGGGCCCGCACGCCACCGCCGGGGAGCACGGGGCCGCAGAGCGCCGGGCGCTCCAACTTGTGGCCGCCACATTCTTCCTGCTCGCCGCCTACGCCGCCTTCGAGAGCATCAGCGCCCTGGCGGCGCAGGAGGCTCCTGACCGTTCCACGGTGGGGCTCGTCCTTTCTGTTCTCTCGCTGCTGGTCATGCCTGTTCTTGCCCATGCCAAGCAAAAGACGGGGCGCGAGCTCGGCAGCGAGGCGTTGCAGGCGGATGCGGTCGAGACATGGGTGTGCTCCTACCTCTCGCTTGCCCTGCTCCTCGGCGTGGGCCTCTTCATGGCTTTTGGGTGGTGGTGGGCTGATGCTGCCGGCGCGGTGGCCATGCTCCCGGTGGTATTGTGGCAAGGCTGGGAGACTCTCGGGAAGGCGCGAGAGGAAGACGGTGAAGCGGCCTGATCGCAGCTCGCCCTGACCCCTTCCTGTCTAAAAATTAGACATCTTCAGCTCGTTCCCCCATCCGCCTCGTGCCTAATTTTTTTACACCTGGGATTGCGATTCCCTTCCCTGTTTTTACCCTAACGAAAAATAACTCTATAATTTCATCCAGTAAACTTGGAACCCTGGCTTGAAATTGCAATGCTGGCACGCTCCCTGCTCAATAGACTCGTCAAAGAGCAAAAAGGAGGTCGATATGAAGCGCATGACAAAAATCATGGCGGCGGGCTTGCTCCTCGGGGCGGTGTTGCTTCTGAACGGCTGCGGGTGTTGGGGGCATGGGCCCTATGGCTACCACCGGTACGGCTACGCACCTCCCGCCGGCCCGGCGGCAACGCCACCGGCAGGTTATGGCTACGGCCATGGCCCAGGATGTCCTTACGGTTATTAATGAGGGCAGACCATGTACTGCAATTGGGGCGGGGCAGGAGGCTGGCATGATCCAGGCTCTTTTTTCCTGGCAGCTCTGCTGGTTGTCATGATCTGCCTCGCCGCCGCCCTCCTCTTCAGGAGGAAGGGCTTCGGCGGGCCGGCGCCCGCCTGCCCTGCCTGCGGCGGGGTGGTGGACCCCGCCTTTCTCCGCTGCCCTCATTGCGCTGCTGCCCTCAAAAGCCATTGCCCGGCGTGCAGCCGGATCGTGGAGAGCACCTGGAAGTATTGCCCGGCCTGCCGGGCGGAAGTCAACAAGGTCTGATCGGAAACCGGAACAGCTCAAACCCACACCTCAGGAGGACGACATGAAGAAGAAAACCTTGATCACAGCCTTGACCATCGCCCTTGCCCTGGGCACCGCCGCTTTGGGAAACGCCTGGATGATGGGGCCCATGTATCCTGGCTCAATGATGGGAAACCAGTATGCCCTGACCGCGGATCAGCAGAAAAAAGCCGTTGCAATCGAGGCGAAGCACCAGAAGGAGCTGGCGGACAAGGAAGCGGCCATCAGGGCCAAGGCGGCCGAGCTTGATGCCGCGCTGGCAAACGGCTCCACCACCCTCGGCGATTCCAGCCGGCTGCGCGATGAGCTGTACGCCCTGGAGCAGGATCATTGGCAGTTGCGCGCCCGGGTGAACCGGGAAATCAGCCAAGCCACCGGCACCACCTATTATGGCAACATGGGCTGGGGGCCGGCGTCCTGCGCCTGGCATGACGGCCATTACGGGATGTACGGCGGTTATGGCGGCCACGGCCGCGGGCAGATGATGGGTGGTTATGGCCGGGGTTGGTGCCGCTGGTAATGGTATCAATGCACATCAGATCAGCAAGCATGCGCGCTGAGGAAGGCTTGGTGGAGAGAATGAAGCTTCCGGTCGTCATCGGCCTCGTCATGGTGCTCCTGGCAGGATGCGCCACCTACCGGCCGAGGCCTCTGGAGCCCGCCTGGACCGCGGCGGCCTTCGAGGCCCGCACCCTCGACAATCCGGGGCTGAAAAAATTCCTGGAGACAAATCTCCGCCACGAGATCGGCCCCTGGCCCCTCAGGTCATGGGACTTCCAGACGCTCACCCTCGCCGCTTTCTACTACCATCCCGACCTGGACGTGGCGCGAGCCCGCTGGGGAACCGTCGCGGCCGGAAAAATCACCGCCGGGGAGCGTCCCAACCCGACTGCCGGTTTCACCCCTGAGCATCATTCGGAGGCTCCGGGCGGGATTTCCTCCTGGACCCTCGGCTTCAACCTGGACATCCCCATCGAGACCGCCGGAAAGCGGGGCTACCGCCTTGCCCAGGCTGATCACCTCTCCGAGGCCGCCCGCCTCAACATCGCGACTGCGGCGTGGCAGGTGAGAAGCCGCCTGGAGGCCGCCTTTTTCGACCTCTTCACGGCTGGAAAGACGGAAGCCCTGCTGCAAAGAGAGGAAACGGTCCAGGCCGAGATCGTCAGGCTCCTGGAAAACCGTCTGAGCGTTGGAGATGCCTCGCTGCCCGACATGACCCAGGCGCGCATAGCGCTTGAGCAGACCCGCCTGCTTCTGGTCGAGGCGCGGAAACAGAAGGCGACGGCCAATGCCGCTCTGGCCTCCGCCATCGGCGTGCCGCTCGCCGCCATGGACGGGATCCATCTCACCTTCAATATGATTGATGAGGCGCCTCCCTCTCCTTCGCCGCCGGACGTAAGGCGGCAGGCGCTGCTCAACCGGCCCGACCTCTTGGCGCTCCTGGCGGAATACGAAGCGGCCCAGGCGGCGCTCCGGCTGGAGGTCGCCAAACAGTACCCCGACCTCCACCTTGGTCCCGGTTACCAGTGGGACCAAGGGGACAACAAGTGGTCTCTGGGGTTCTCGGTGACGCTCCCGCTCTTCAACCGGAATGAGGGTCCCATTGCCGAAGCGGAGGCGCGGCGCGCGGAGACCGCCGCCCGTTTCGTGCAGCTCCAGGCAGGTGTCATCGGCGAGATGGACCAGGCGTTGGCGGGCTACCGCGCCTCCCTCGACAAGCTGGGCGCGGCGGATGCCATCCTCTCTGCCCGGAAAGCCTGGCAAAATTCGGTGGCAGCACAGTTCAAGGCCGGAGAGGCGGACCGGCTGACGCTGACGAGCGCGCAACTGGAGCTGGAGACCGCCGCCCTGGCCCGTCTCGAAACTTTTTCCAAGACGCTTCAGGCCCGCAGGGCTCTGGAAGACGCGCTCCAGTGCCCCCTGACGCCGGCAGAGTCGCTTCAGGTTAACGTCGAGGTTACCCCCCGGCCGGAAAAGGAGCATGACCAGTGAAACGGAAAGGTGTGAAGGCATTTCTCGCCATCGTCATCTTGACAGGGGTTGCCGCGCTCCTCGTCTGGGCCTTCACCGAAGGCCGCAAGGAGCGGGCGATGGAGGAGGAGCGGGAGCATCCCGTAAGAGCGGCCTCCCGCGTATCGGTTGTCGGTAATGAAACCGTCATTACCCTTGACAGGCCGGCACAGGCAAGAAGCGGGATTATGACGACGCCTGTAAAGACCTTGACCCACAGGGGAGAGCTTCAGGCTTACGGCACGGCCCTTTCGATCCAGGACCTCGTCGACCTGCAAAACGGCCACGCCTCCGCGCTGGCGCAGCTTGAAAAGGCGCGGGCGGGGCTTGAAGCCTCCGGGAAGGAGTACGAAAGGCTGAAGACCCTCCACGAGGAGCGGAACGTATCGGACAAGGCGCTGCAGGCGGCCGAGGCCGCATGGCGTCTGGACCGGGCCAATGAAAAAGCGGCACAGACCGCCGTCCAATCCCTGGAAAATTCGGCCCGCCAGCGATGGGGCGAGACAATCGCCACATGGATTTTCGGCGGCTCCAGCGCATTCGAGAGGCTGGTTGCCCAACGGGATGTCCTGCTGCAGGTAACGCTTCCCTCGGAAGCGTATCTGACGTCAGCGCCCCAAACGGTGACGGTGCGGACCAAAAGCGGCCGGCTGGCCGCGGCGAGGTTCGTCTCTCCCTCGCCGGCCACCGACCCCCGCATCCAGGGGCTGAGCTACTTTTATCTCCTGCCCGCAAAGGAGACGGGCATCCTGCCCGGAATGAACGTCTCCGCCTTACTGCTGGTAGGGAAGGAAGTCAGCGGTGCCCTTATCCCCTCTTCCGCGGCGGTCTGGTGGCAGGGGCGGGCCTGGGGATACGTGCAGAGGGACGAGTCGCACTTCGTCCGGCGCGAGATATCGACCGCTACCCCCGTCGAGGAGGGGTGGTTTGTGACCGGCGGCTTTTCCGGGGGGGAGCGGCTCGTGACGAGCGGCGCGCAGATGCTCCTGTCCGAGGAGTTCCGCTCCCAGATCAAGGTGGGGGAAGAGGAATGAAAAGCGGGGATTCGAGCGTGCTGAGCGCCATCGTCCGCTCCTCGCTCAGGCACAGCGGGGTCGTCATTGTGCTTGCCTGCCTCATGGTCGTGTACGGGCTGTACAGCCTGTCGAAGGCCAAATACGGCGTGTTCCCAGAGTTCGCCCCGCCCCAGGTCGTCATTCAGGCGGAGGCGCCTGGGCTCTCCCCCGAGCAGGTCGAGGCCCTGGTCACCCAGCCGGTCGAAAACGCGGTCAACGGCGTGCCCGGCATCGAGACGCTGCGGTCAAGCTCCATCCAGGGGCTTTCGCTCATCACCGTGACCTTCGTTCCGGGAAGCGACATCTACCGGAACCGCCAAGCCGTTACGGAACGCCTCTCCTCGGTTGCCGGGCAACTGCCCCTTGGGGTGAAGCCGCCGGTCATGACCCCCCTGACCTCATCGACGAGCGTCATCATGGCGGTCGGCCTGACTTCCGAAAAGCGCACGCTCATGGAGCTGCGGACCGTCGCCGACTGGACCGTCAAGCAGCGGCTCCTCGCGGTGCCGGGGGTATCCAAGATCGCGGTGTTCGGCGGCGACGTAAAACAGCTTCAGGTGCAGATTCGCCCTGAGCGCTTGGTCAAATACAACCTCTCCGCCGATGACGTGCTGAGGGCGGCGCGGGTGGCGACCGGGATACGGGGCGCGGGTTTCATCGACACCGCGAACCAGCGCATGGTCCTCCAGGCCGAAGGGCAGTCCATAAAGCCCGAAGAGCTTGCAGGAACGGTGCTGTTGCACAGAGGCGGCACGAACGTGACCCTGGGGGACGTGGCGCAAGTCGCCGAGGCCCCCGAGCCCCCCATCGGCGCCGCGGCGATCATGGGCAAGGCAGGCGTGCAACTGGTCGTCTCCGAGCAGTACGGGGCGAACACCCTGGAAGTCACCGGGAAAGTGGAAAAGGCCCTTGGGGAAATCCGCCCTTCGCTGGCCGCCGAGGGGATAGAGCTGCACGCCGACATATTCCGCCCGGCAAATTTCATCCAGACCGCCATCCGCAATATCGGATCTTCCCTGCTCATCGGGTCCGTTCTCGTAGTCGTCGTCCTTTTCCTTTTCCTGTTCAACTTGAGGACGGCGGCCATTTCGTGCACGGCGATACCGCTCTCTCTCCTCGCGGCGATCACCGTGATGGAATACTTCGGCTACAGCCTGAACACCATGACCCTTGGCGGGCTGGCCATAGCGGTCGGCATGGTGGTGGACGACGCGGTCATCGACGTGGAGAATATCTTCAGAAGGCTGCGGGAGAACAGGCATCTGGCCAGACCGAGGCCGATATTCGCTGTCGTCCTGGACGCCTCGATCGAGGTGCGGGAAGCGGTGGTTTACGCCACCTTCGCCGTGGCCCTGGTGTTCATCCCGGTGTTGACCATGTCGGGCGTGGCCGGACGGCTCTTTGCGCCGCTCGGCACCTCTTACATCCTGGCGACGCTGGCCTCCCTCCTGGTCGCCCTGACGGTGACCCCGGCCCTCTGCCTTGTCTTTCTCGGCGGAAAGGAAGCGTCGGAAAAGGAGCCGCCGGTCGTGCGGTGGCTGAAAGAGCGATACCGTTCGCTGCTCCTCAACGTGGAACGGCACCCGCGCGCTGTCATCGGCGGGGTAGCTGCATTAACGGCCGGCGGGCTGGCCGTGCTCCCCTTCTTTGGAGGGGGCTTCCTGCCGGAGCTGCGGGAAGGACACTTCATCGTGCACATGTCGGCCGTCCCCGGCACGTCGCTTGCGGAGTCCCTGCGTATCGGGGACCGGATGACGCGGGAGCTCCTGAAAATCCCCTATGTGCGCTCGGTTGCCCAGCGGGCCGGACGGGCGGAGAAATCGGACGATGTATACGGGACCCATTACAGCGAGCTCAACGTGGATCTGAAGCCGCTCAAGGGGGAGGAGGCGGAGCTCGCCCAGTCGGATATTCGGAGAGCACTTGCGCAGTTCCCCGGAGTCAACTTCGCGGTCAAGACCTTCCTGACGGAACGGGTCGAGGAGACCCTGACCGGCTACACTGCATCCGTGGCCATTAACCTGTTCGGCAACGATCTGGACACGCTCGACGGGAAGGCGCGTGAGGTGGCGGAAGCGCTCGGCAAGGTTCGAGGGGCCACGGAGGTACAGGTGCAGTCTCCTCCCGGCGCCCCGCAGCTTGTGGTCAGGCTGCGGAAGGGGGATCTGGCGCGCTGGGGCTTCGATGCCGTATCGGTCCTGGAAGCCATCCGCACCGCTTACGAGGGGGATGTGGTCGGGCAGACCTACGAGGGGAACCGTGTCTTCGATGTCTCGGTGATCCTCGACCCCCGCGAAAGGAACAGCGTGGCGGCAATCGGCTCCCTGCCCCTCCGAAACCCCGCCGGGACGTATGTGGAGCTCAGCCGGCTTGCGGACATCTACGAGGCTTCGGGGCGCTACGTGGTGCTCCATGAAGGCGCCCGGCGCGTGCAGACGGTGACGTGCAACGTCGCGGGGCGGGATGTAAACTCTTTCGTTGCCGACGCCAGAAGGAAGATCGCCGAGACCGTCCGGATGCCTTCAGGCACCTATCTCGAGTTTGGCGGCACGGCGGAGGCCCAGGCGCGGTCAAGGCGCGACCTCATCATCCACTCGCTCCTGGCGGGGGTCGGGGTGATCCTGCTCCTCTCCATTGTGATCGGGGGCTCAAGGAACCTCCTTCTTGTCCTTGCCAACGTCCCCTTCGCACTGGTGGGCGGCGTGCTCGCCGTGTTCGCCTTCGGCGGCGGCCTTTCCCTGGGATCGCTGGTCGGCTTCGTCACCCTCTTCGGCATCACGCTGCGCAACTCGATCATGATGGTCTCCAACTACGAGCATCTGGTCGTGTCCGAGGGGATGGCGTGGGGGCGGGACGCCGCCATCCGCGGCGCCACGGAGAGGCTCGCGCCGATTCTCATGACGGCATTGGTTACCGGCCTGGGGCTGCTCCCGTTAGCCATCGGGAGCGGCGCCCCCGGGCGGGAGATAGAGGGTCCCATGGCGATCGTGATCCTCGGCGGCCTCCTGACGTCAACCCTCCTCAACCTCCTTGTGCTTCCCACCCTGGCGCTCCGGTTTGGACGGTTTCGGAAGGATTGAGCATGATGGGCAACCAGGGCGATCAGGACGGGAAGATGGGAAACCGGACTTTAGCAAGCCTATCGAGCGGGCGCAGCAGTGACCAGAAGGAAGACAATAACCTTTCGCAACAGCCGGGCGGAGGGCACGGCGTTTTCCTGGGATGACATTTTGGATTTCCTGAACCATTGTCGCTGATCCCTCTGGAGCAATTCC
The DNA here is from genome assembly GCA_021788685.1 of Deltaproteobacteria bacterium. Taxonomy (GTDB): domain Bacteria; phylum Desulfobacterota; class Desulfobulbia; order Desulfobulbales; family UBA5123; genus JAJYKH01. The sequence goes on from JAJYKH010000005.1 coordinate 10,201, forward strand.
AAATGGGAGAGGCCCCGGAGGATCTCAGGTTATTGGCCCGTCGCAGCCGGGTGGCGTTGGAGACCACCGAGACGGAGGAGAGGCTCATGGCCGCGGCCGCGATGATGGGGGGACAGTAGGATGCCCAGAAAGGGGTAGAGGACCCCCGGCCGCCACCGGCACGCCCAAGGCGTTGTAAACGAAGGCGAAGAAGAGGTTCTGCTTGATGTTGGCCATGGCGGCGCGGAAAAGCTTCCTGGCCCGGACGATGCCGGTGAGGTCTCCTTCGAGGAAGGGATAGCCATCCTGAACGAAGGGAAGAAGCTGGCGATCCTTATCTCCGATTATGCCGCGAAGGTGAGCGAGGCGGTGGGGTTCCGGTATTACGAGCCTCTCGGCATTCAGGAGCTTATCAGGGAAGGATTCGGGGAAAGGGAGCGGCCGAGAAGACGAAAGGTCGCCGCGGGAGCGTCATCCGCATGGAAAAGGCTGGCTGAGGTCGGCGGTCGGCTGGAGTATCCAGGGCCGTTCAGAAATGGACGGCCTTTGTCGTTGGAGGATCAGGCGACCGGTCCCGCCGTATTCGAGTTTCCTATCGGCTTACCAAGAGAAGCGGCAGCTCCGTCCGGCGGCAGGTCACCGACGCTTGCCTGCGGGCCCGGCCGCTGATCGTGGCTCCGGCCGGTGCTACCCGGGCTCTGGCTACGGCATGAGCGAGGAGGCCTACCGGGAGGGGGTCCGCAAGGGCATGTCCCTGCGTCTGGCCATGAAACGATGTCGGGGGCCGCGGTGGTGTATCGCCCTGGCCGGAGCGCTACCGGCGGGCCCCGGGCGCCTATTTCAAGGCGGCCTCTTCCTATTCGCCCCTGGCGGAGGAAAGCGGAGAGAATTACGCCGCGAGATTGATCTCAGCTATCACTTTCTCCCACGGTGCGGTCAGCTTGGTGTCCGGGCCGCGGATGATGAGCCCCACCCGCATCAGCACTTGGACGTCCTGATGCACGTTCTTGTAATCGCGTTGCAGAAGCATGGAGAGGGCGCGGACGCTGGTCGATCCGGCGTGGTGAAGTGCCCTGAGCAGCTCAAGACGGCGGGGTGTGAGAACCTGCAGAAGGGTTGCCAAATCTTCGAAGTAGAGACGCTCTCTGGGCTCTTCAACAGGTTCACCGGCTTCAGTGCGGCGCCATGCTTTGATGAAATCCTGCGCCGATTCGTCCGCCCTCTGATTCCAACGCCCATTTTCTTGTCACTCATGATTATTCTCCTCGAAGCGTTTGGATGTCGCTCAAAAAGTCGGCAACCAAAGTCTCCACATCTTAAAAATTGTATGGATCTTCCGTGCCTCCGTAATGGCGATGATCCCCCTTGCCCCGCTCATTGTCGTAACGAACAAGCCCGTTGCCCCGGCCATCGCCATAGTAGAGCCGGAACCTCAAGCCAAAAGGGTGGTGGGGTGTTTTCGGTACCTGCCAAAGAACCATTCCACGTAAGGCCCCGTCGGCGTAAATGAACCGGGAACCGTGAAGTAGACTGGTCACCATATGGTGTATGGTGTGCCATTGCTTCGTGCTTTCGCCAAAGGAAATTTTCGGCCCCGGCAGCTTTCCCAGTACCAGAAAACGCCCACCCGGCCGCTCGTCCGGTTTGAGCGGGGGTGATTTCTTCGGATAGAACCTCCGCGGTCGTGATCGTAATCTTCTTCCAGGATCGCCAGGACACTGTACCATTCGTTTCGCCAGATAACCGAATTCTGAAGAGCCGGTTATGGCAGGAGGATGATTCAGTCGGGTTTCCTTTCCAGGCCTGGGTTCATACCCAGGGCCGCGAGTGCTTTTATTGCCAACTCTTCCCTTGCGCCCCCATTCTTCCCTTGATATTTTGAGTTTAAAATACAAGAAAGGAAGGAAAAGTGGAAAAAGTAGTTCGCTTTTTCAAGGAAACGCCGCAGAGTTTCTTTCTTTTCGGGCCGAGGGGTACCGGAAAATCAACCTGGCTCCGGCAGCATTACCTCAAGGCGGCCGTGATCGACCTCCTGGCGCCGGAGCAGTTCCGGGAATTCTCGGCACGGCCGGAACGGCTCCGGGAGGTGGTGCGCGGGGCGAAGAGTAAGACCATCATCATCGATGAGGTCCAGAAGGTTCCCGAGCTCCTCGATGTGGTGCATGAGCTGATGGAAGAGAGGGAGGGGAGCCAGTTCATCCTCACCGGTTCGAGCGCCCGGAAATTGAAAAGGACCGGGGTGGATCTTCTGGCCGGCCGCGCGGTGGTCAAGACCATGCACCCTTTCATGGCCGCCGAGCTGCAGGAGCGCTTCTCCCTGGCCGAGAGCCTGCAAACCGGGCTGGTGCCTCTGGTCGTCGATTCTCCCGCCCCCCGGGAAACCCTGGCTTCGTACGTCGCCCTATACCTGAGAGAGGAGGTGCAAACGGAAGGCGTGGTGCGGAACATCGGCGCCTTCAGCCGCTTCCTGGAGGTCATCAGCTTCTCCCATGGCTCCGCTTTGAATCTCGCCGAGGTGGCCCGGGAGAGCCAGGTCCAGCGGAAAACCGTGGAGAATTACCTGGCGGTTCTGGAGGACCTGCTCCTCGCTTTCAGGGTTGAGGTTTTTTCCAGGCGAGCCAAGCGCCACCTGATCTCTCATCCCAAGTTCTATTATTTCGACAGCGGGATCTTCCGGTCCCTCCGCCCGACGGGACCCCTGGACAGCCCCCATGAGATCGACGGCGCTGGGCTCGAAGGGCTGATCGCCCAGCACCTCCGTGCCTGGATAGCCTATGGCAACCCGAATTGCGGCCTCTATTACTGGCGCACCAAATCCGGGGTCGAGGTCGATTTCGTCCTCTATGGCGAGGACACTTTCTGCGGGATCGAGGTCAAAAATTCCTCTAGGGTCCACCCCAAGATGCTCAAAAGCTTGCAGGCTTTCCGGGAAGACTACCCGGAGGCCCGGACCATTCTCCTTTATCGCGGCAAGGAGAGACTGTTGATCAACAACACGCTCTGCCTCCCCTGCGAAGAGTTCCTGCTGGGTTTGGTGCCGGGGCAACCCTGCCTCGCCGAGATCGCCTGACGTTCCGGGTTCCGCTTGATTGAAGCCAAAGGAATCCGCAAGGAGTACGAATGCGGTTCGTGCTACCCCCAGAAAGCCTTGGGGTAATGGGTGAGGATGGCTGCGTCTTTGGTCAGGAGGATGGCATCCCGGGCCGTGGCCGTGGCGGTGATGATCCGGTCAAAGGGGTCCCTGGTCCATGTCTGGGGCAGGGCTTCCGTGATCACCCGCATCAAGGGGAGGTCACAGACTGCAAGCCCGATGGTGCTGGCCAGGTTTTCGTAAATCACTCCCGGCTCTACAGTCAACCGTTCGATCTCGTGGAGGTATTTCAGCTCCAGGAGGACAAAGGGTGAGATCAGCAGATCACTCTCTTCGATCCTCCTGCAGACCGAGGGCGGGAAGCGGTCTATTTCACCGGCATAGGCCCAAGCCACAACATGGGTGTCAAGGTAGATCACGATGCCACTCCTCACTCCAGTCAAGATGGACGATCTCCTCGGGATCGCCACGCAGGCAATCATGTTTCACCAGTCTGGCGATCTTGGCTGGCTCGGATACCGGAACCACCCTGAGCAGTTTGCCCTTCCGTTCGATTTCCAAGGGTTGCCCCGTTTCCAAGACCTGATCCAGGAGACGGTAAATATTTTCTCGCAAAGTCGAGGCATTCACGGCCATAACGGTCCCTCTTTGGCATAGGAGTCGTACGATATCACACAATTGAACGTACGATATTTGCCGGCCATTGTCAATGAGCTGCACGCATCTTGGTCAGCGCCAGTGCCCCACCGCCTCGATGCCGAACCGTCCGTCGTTCATGTAGCGCCTCAGCTTGCTCTTCTGATTCCTTCGGCTTACCTCGCGCCAAATGAGGGAAGTAGTGCGCAGGTCGAAGCCAAGCCCGAACCAGTCATCGAGCAGGTCCGCGTCCGCCGGAGGCGGACTTTACAGGCGGGAGAGTGGCGAAATTTCTGTTGCCTTCCACCCGCTTCTTGATATATATATTTTTAATATATACTTCAACAGCCGACTTGGCGCGGAGGTTGCACCATGAAGACAGCGAAAATTTTCAAGAATGGCCAGAGTCAGGCCGTCCGGCTCCCAAAAGAATTCCGGTTCGACGACCAGGAGGTCTATATCAAGAAGAGTGGCCAGGTGGTCTACCTGATCCCGAAGACGGGATCCTGGGATGTCCTCTTCGATAGCCTTCATAAGTTTTCCAGCGACTTTTTCCAGGAGGGGCGGAATCAACCAAGGGAACAGCAGGAGAGGGAAAGTCTTGAATGAAGGTATTGCTCGACACGAACATCTGTATTTATCTCATCAACCCGCGTTCGGAGCATAAGGAAGCCGTCCGCGAGCACTTCCTGGCCCACCAGCCCGGCGACATCGGGATTTCGGCGATCACGCTGGCCGAGCTGGAGTATGGTGTCGAAAACAGCAGGCAGCCGGAAAAGAACCGGCAGGCTCTCGAAGAGTTCACTGTCCCGCTGGAGGTCCTGCCGTTCAATGATCGAGCCGCGGCAGCTTACGGCAAGATCCGGGCGGCATTGCGAAAGCAACCGATCGGCCCCCTGGATATATTGATCGCGGCTCATGCCCTGGCGCTGGAGATTCCCATGGTCACCAACAACACCAGCGAGTTTGAGCGGGTGCCCGGCCTCACCCTGCAAAACTGGACGATCCCGACAAGGGGCGGGATGAAATCCGGTACCCGATAAACCTATGTGAACAGGGGGTGGATTTTTACAGATTTTCTTATAAATTGTTGAAGGCCAGGAAATACCTAAGGAAGGAGAAGGATGTTTATTTCCGAGACGAAACTGATCGAGATGGCCGATAGCGTGCCCTGAGATGGTCTCCAGCCAGTAGCACTCGGCCATCCCACCCGGCGACCCTCTCGATTTCTTGCCCAGGCCTCTTCACCAGTTTCATCTCGACTTTTTTGGAGATAGTCCGCTCCAAGGCTTGCCTGGCCTCGGTGTAGCCTGCCGTGCCTCTGGGGATGGTCAACAGGCCCGCCACGGAAACGGGGCGTTCGCTCTCTATAGTTCCCACCCACAGCGGCTGGCCGGTCTCTTCCAGCTCGAACCGGGTGGGCCACAGGCGCAGCACCAGTCGTTGCAGCCGCTGATTCGATACCATCAGTAGCCGTTCCTGCTGGCCATTTTCCAGCTCCGGCAGCACCGGAAGGTTCTCGATCCCGACGTCGGGCACAAGTAGGTTCAGCAGCTTTTTGAAATCAAATCCTGCAACCTGGGTCCATCCGTGCTCGGTGAGCTGCTCCGCAAGGTGCTCGGGATCTCCCACCCATTGAAGCGTGAGCGGCTGCTCGATCTCTCCCGCCAAATCGGTACGCCAGACCGGCAGCTGCTGCCAGTCCTTTTGCAGCCAGGCGTCGGCGCTGAGCGCCTGCACCGGCCGTCGCACCTGGTAACGGGAGAGGTCCTGGGTATACTGATAGCTGATGTGCCAGGCTCCGGCCAGCAACAACGCCAAACCGGCACTGGTTAGCAACATACCCTTGGGGGCTTCGGCGCCCGAGCGGCGCAGGTAGAAAATCCCGAGAAAGGTCACCCAGGCCCAGCCGAGAGAGAGCCCTCCCAGCACATCCGAGAGCCAGTGGGCCCCAAGGTAAAGACGGGAAAAGGCGATCAGCAGCGACATGCCGATGGCTGCCGCAAAAGGAAGCCAGCGCCAGCGCGGACTGAAACTGCGGGCCAGGAGGATGGCCAGAAAGCCGTAAAGGGCCACGCCCACGGTGGTGTGCCCGCTGGGAAAACCCCAACTGGAGACTCCCTGGTAGATGATTATCGGGCGGGGCCGGTGCAGCGTCCACTTGAACAGCTCCACCAGTGCCATCCCTCCCAGTGCGGCAAGGAGCCAGAAGCGGGCCGCACGAGCTTTTCGATAGAGAATGAGCACCAGCAATACGACTGCCATAAGGAAGACGTTGATCAACCCGTCGCCCATTTCGGTCACGGCGACAAAAAAACCATCTCCCCAAGGGGTTCGCAGTGACTGGAGAAACAGATAAATCGCATGATCGGCCCGAACCAGTGGGTCAAGGGTTATTACATCCTCCAACACGCCCAGAAACAGCCAACCGGTTAGGAAAAGGGTCAGGCAGAGCAGTGGAAGGAGAAAGCGTTCACCTTCCGGACCAAGGCGTCCGAGCCAGCTGAAAGTTTTGCGGCAGAGCCAAAAGGTCAGCCAAAGGAGAGTGCCCAACAGCAGGAGCAGCAGGCTCAGTCGGGTGCTGACCGCACCTATCAGGGACAGTGAGCTGCCTAGCACGAAGCCCGGGATGATATACACAAGGCCCCAGCCAATAGCGGAAAGGATGTTGACAACCGCAAAACGCCCGAGGGGCATTTCCATCATGCCGGCGATCAAGGGAATCACCGGTCGAACCGGGCCGAAAAATCTTCCTAGGATAATGCTCTTGCCACCGTGCTGCCGGAAGAAGGCCTCGCCACGGGCTATTATCTGCGGATGGTTGCTGAAAGGTGCTCGCCTCTTGAGCCCTTGCTGGTAATGGCGCCCCAACCAATAACTGAGGCCATCCCCGGCGACCGCCCCGGCCATGGCGATAAGCAGTGTGAATTTCAGAGAGAGGGCCCCCGTGGCAACCACGGCCCCGGTCCCTACCATCAATACCGTCCCTGGCACGAGGAGGCCGACCAACGCCAGGGATTCGCAAAAGGCAGCCAGAAAAACGATCAAATAGGCCCATTGGGGATGTTGGGCGACAAAGCTTAGTAGGCTGTGGATGAAGTTTTCCATGGTCAGCTTGGTCGAACAGAATGACTCATTCACCGGTAGGCGAGCTCATCCCGCCCCGGCTCGAACCGTCCATAGCGGAGTGCCAGGGCGGCAGCACGAGCAGATTCAGCACCATCGAGGTCAGCAACCCGCCAAGGATGACGATGGCCATCGGCCCCTTAATCTCCTGGCCCGGCGCCAGCCGGTCGCCGTCGCCGGTCCCCAGGCGTTCACAGCGGCTGAGATGACTATCCCTGCATTTTTTGATACGCAACCGCAACGCATTTTGCAAATCGACCAGTTTGCGGTTAAGAGGCACAAGAAGCGGTTGGAAGGCTACCACCAGAAATGCGCTTATTGCGGCAACCGCGACAGAGCCAAAAATATCAAAAGGAAAATGAAGGCCGCTGTAGACCCGCCCCCAGCCGGTCAGCAAGGCGAGGACAAGCAGCACCAGTCCTGTTCGCCGCCAGCCCGCTCCAAGTCAGAAAGCAGAAGGCGGCCGCCAGCAGCAGGGTGGTATGGTCGCTAGGGAAAGAATATTCCGGGGGATGAGAGATGAGCGGCACGCCTAGGCCGCCCATGAACGGCCTGGGATGAAAATAGAAGAGCCTACCGCCTGATTGCTCAGAAGACCCCCGGGCCTCCGCTTCCCGCCCGAGCTCGGCGCGCAGCGCCTGCATATCGCCGTACGATACAGCTCGGTGACCCCCTGGGCGACGTCCCGGAGGCTTTCATCCGTCCGGTTGCCGAGACTGGACGACAGGTGGAGATAAAGCAGCACGAAAACCGTCAGGGAAAGCAGGGAAAAAAGCAGGGCATAGAGTACAGTCAGTCGGCCGTGACGGTGCGCAGCATCTCAGCCCCGGTCCTCGAGAACGTAGCCGGCGCCCCGAATAGTGTGAAGCAGCTTGTGATCGAAGCCGCGCTCGATCTTGTCACGCAGCCGACAGATGCGGGCCTCGACCACGTTGGTCTGCGGGTCGAAGTTGTAGCCCCAGACGGGCTCCATGATCATGGTCTTCGATACGACCCGGCCGGCATTGCGCATCAGGTACTCCAACAGGCGGAATTCCCGCTACTGCAGCTCCATTTCCCGTCCGGCGCGAAAGACCTTTCGCCGGGACAGATCCAGGGTCAGATCGCCCACCGACAGCCGGGTCAGGTCGATGGTGCCGTGTGCCCTGCGGATGAGCGCCTGGATGCGGGCGAGCAGCTCTGAAAAGGCAAACGGCTTCACCAGGTAGTCGTCCCCGCCGGCCTGCAGCCCCCGCACCCGGTCGTCCACCGACTTTTTGGCGCTGAGGACGAGCACTGGGGTGGTGATCCGGCCCTTCCGCATCCGGTCGATCAGGGTCAACCCATCCAGTTTCGGCAGCATGATATCGATCACGGCGGCATCATAGGATTCCGTCTCCACGCGCATCATTCCCGCCTCGCCCTCGGCGGCGTGATCCACCACGAAGCCGGCCTGCTGCAATCCCTTGATGATGAAGGAAGCGGTCCGCGAGTCATCTTCAACGAGTAGAATCCTCATAGGCTCCTCCTCAGTTGCCAGCGGAATTGTAACAGACCCTGGCAAATTGCATTACCCGTGAGTCTTGAGAGCAGAATGGGCAGCTTGACCCTTGCACATCCGACATCAGAAAGTCAATGCGGGAGGAGCGCCAGAGCAGCCAGGGCATGCCAGGTGGTATCGAGGAAAGGGGCGGACCGGGGGTTGCGGCCGAAGCCGCCGCTTGCGGTCTGGCAGGCGGCGAGAAAAAGGAAGCCCCCGCCCGGATCGAGCGGTTCGGCGGCGAGGAATGCCAATGCCCGCAAGGCCGCATGGCAGTTTTCAGCGAACGAGGTGGTGCCGGGAAAAAAGCCGAAGCCCCCGTCACCGCTCTGGCAGGCCCGGAGCCAAGTCACCAGCTCGGGCTTGGGCCGGGGTAGGGCTTGCCGGAAGGCCCGGGACAGGCGGATGTGCATCCAGGCCTCGTCAACGGTTCGCCAGCCGCTATCCAAGATGGCTGCCAGGCCTGGTTTTTCGGCCGCCGGCCGCCACGTTCGGCCCAGCACCTCGTCGAGAGCCCTGAACCCGTAAAACCAATCCTCCAGACAGGCTGAAGCCTCCATGGAGCCGATGACGCGTTCTCCGAGCGGGTCGTAATCGAGAGCCACCCCCGCGGCCCGGCAGCTCCAGAGCAGCTGGAAGAATGTCCTGCTCCCGGCCGGCAGCCTTCCAAGGCAGCCGGCCAGGTAGGAACGGAGATTCCCGTCCTCCGGCAGGTCGGGTTCGCCTTCGGCCATTGCCCCGTGCTTCCGGGCCAGCTCCAGGATCTTCAGGGCGTGATAGGTGTCCTCGATGGTGGCCGGAAGCCTCGGGGTGGCGCCGAAGCCGCCGCTTTCCTTTCTCCGCACCATGACGAAAGGAAGCGCCGCCGAGAGGATGGAGCCCAGATCGTCACCGGGCGGAAGTGGCCCTTGCGGTTTCATCGATTTCGGTAAGGAGAAGCGTTCAGCAATCAGCCCTCAGCCTCCTATCTTGCAATAATTGTCGTCGTCGTAGTCGTTGTCGTAATCGGCACCCGATTTTTCGATTGCGATCACGACAACGATTGCCGTTCGCTGACAACGATACCTTCGTCAGCCTTCGGCCTTCAGCGAAGCAATTACCCAAAGGTGTCCGGCAAGCACTTGTTTCTGCTGGCCGCTGATGGCTGGGAGTTGACCGCTTTTTAGCGGACGAACGCCTGCCGGCCGGCATACACCGCATCTTCCCCCAATTCCTCCTCGATCCGCAGGAGCTGGTTGTATTTCTCCACCCGCTCGCCGCGGCAGGGCGCGCCGGTCTTGAGATGGCCGGTAGCCATGGCCACGGTGAAGTCGGCGATGAAGCTGTCCACCGTCTCGCCGCTGCGGTGGGAGACCATGGACCCCCAGCCGGCCTTGGCCGCCATCCGGATGGCGGCGATGGTCTCGCTCACCGTGCCGATCTGGTTCAGCTTGATGAGGATGGCATTGGCCACATCCTCCCGAATGCCCCGGGCGAGCCGCTCCACGTTGGTGACGAACAGGTCGTCGCCCACCAGCTCGATCTGTTTTCCGAGTCGGTTGTTGAGGATCTTCCAACCATCCCAGTCATCCTCGGCCAGACCGTCTTCAAGGAGAAGGATGGGAAACTTCCCGACCCATTCGGCATAAAGCGCTACCATTTCCTCGGCCGTGACCTTCCTTTTTTCGGTCCGCAGACTGTACAGGCCGTCTTCGTAAAAGCCGCTGGAAGCGGGGTCCAGGGCGATGGCGATCTCCTCGCCCGGCCGGTAGCCGGCCGCCTCGATGGCGGCCACGATCACTTCGAGGGCCTCGACGTTCCTTTTCAGCGCGGGGGCAAAGCCGCCCTCGTCGCCCACCCCCACCGAGTGGCCCTTTTTCTTGAGGACGCCTTTCAGGGCATGGTAGGTCTCGCTGCCCCAGCGGAGGGCCTCCCGGAAGGTGGGGGCGCCTACCGGGCAGATCATGAACTCCTGCAGGTCGGTCCCCTGCCAGTTGGCGTGCACCCCGCCGTTCAGGATGTTGAACATGGGCACCGGCAGGACGTTGGCCGCGGTCCCGCCCAGGTAGCGGTACAGCGGCAGGCCGGCGGCACCGGCGGCGGCCCGGGCCACTGCCAGGCTCACCCCCAGGATGGCGTTGGCGCCGAGCTTCCCCTTGTTGGCGGTCCCGTCCAGCTCCCGCATGGTCCGGTCCACCCCGGCCTGGTCCAAGGCGTCCAGCCCCACGACCGCGCCGGCAATCCCGGTGTTGACGTGGGCCGCCGCCTGGAGAACGCCCTTGCCGCCATAGCGCTTGCCATCGCCGTCCCGCAGCTCCACTGCCTCATGCGCCCCGGTGGAGGCGCCAGACGGCACCGCGGCCCGCCCTCTGGCGCCGCCCGCCAGCACCACATCCACCTCCACCGTGGGGTTGCCGCGGGAGTCGAGGATCTCGCGGGCCGTAATGCTTAGAATCTTTGACATGCCTTTCTCCTTTTTCATTCATCGTCCCCAAACAAAAAAACTCCTGCCTCGGAAGGGCAGGAGTCATCATCTTCGGGATCGAAGCGGTTAACGGCGAACTCCATCGCCGGAGCAGTTTTGCAAAAAAGAGTAGCCCAATCAATGGGTAATGTCAAATTGTTGCTGCCATCACCGGAGGTTCTCACCATGACGCCCTTGCCGTTTTTCAACCCATGCCCCCAGCCGCGATCTGCCGATCGCCGGACAGGATCATGAGCCCATCCAGGTGGGCGCGCTGCTCCTCGTCGCTCAGCAACGCCCGACGCCGGGCGTCGAGCTTCAGGACCGAGCGCTGCATGTTCTCGGAGATCCGCTCACAAGCTTCCGCCTGGTGCATGATGAGCTCCCGGGCGAGCTGCTGGTCGGTGAGCCGCGCCAGAAATGGCGGGAGATGGAGAAAACAGAGGAGGGGGAGCTTTCCCGGACTCCCCGTCACCCGGGACACCAGCTTGGCAAGCGCGGCCTCTTCCGCGGCCTTCTGCTCTTCGCAGGCCCTGCACCTCGGGTGCGCTTCCGCTAGGCCGGCAAAACCCGACGCCAAATCTCCCACCGAGACGGCCTTGCTTGCCAGGCTGCGCAACCGCTGGGCCACAGCGTCGAGAAAGACCGCATAGGAGGCGCAGACCCCCTGGGGAGAAGCGATCTTCTCATAGTGCCACGTATGCCGGGGGCAAAATCCCCCGGCGACGACGTGGGCGGCCCTGGCCTCGCGGCTGGTGGCCAACTGGTACTGGGAGTGGCAGAAGAATTCAAAAACCCGGGCGGTCACCTCCCCGCAAACCGGGCAGCCCTGTTCCAGCTGGACCTGGGCCGAGCCCAAGGCGCCAGCCGGGGAAGCCGTCCCCGTGCCCGCCGGCTTCGGAGCGCCGTAGCCCTGGAGCACCCCTTGGATTTCCCGGACCTTTGTCGGGATCGGGGCGCCGGCAGGAATCCCGGCCCTGGCGGCCAATTCGAGCAGGCGCCGGCAGGCGAGGGCCAGCACCTGGACGTTCTTCTCCGCGATCATGAAATGGACAAGCCCCTGCTCGAAATCGGGCAGTCCGCTCTTGGCCAGCTTGGAGGCGTCGTTCTCCAGCTTGGCCGCCAGGCCATCCCGGGCCGAGACAGCGAAGATCCCGATTCCGGCGGCGCCCGCCTCCTCCGCGAGCCTCTCTTCGACATACCGCCTGACCCGGTCGCGTTCCTCCCCGGAGGCGAGATCCAGCTTGTTGAGCACCAGAAAAGTCTTTCTGGCGCCTTGCATGGCCTGACGGAGAAACTCGATCTCTTCCGCCGACAACGCCGCCTCGAAGCTCGTCACCACGATCACTGCGTCCATCTCCGGAAAGAAGCCGGTGGTGATGGCGGTGCTGGCGGCAATCGAAGAGCCGAGGCCCGGCGTGTCAACGAACACGAAGCCGCGCCGCAGCGTCTCCGATGGAAGCTGCACTTCCACGAACGCCACCCCCTTGCGGTTCCCCGGATTTCCCTCCTGGGTAACGTACTCGGCGAGCTGGCCGAGGGGAATCTCCAGCGGGAGCGAGCGTGGTCCAAAATAAACGAGGGCCTGCTCGCTGCTTCCGTAGCGGACCATGGTGAGCACGGAGGTCAGCGGGAGGATGCCCGTGGGGAGCCGGTCGGTGCCGAGGACCGCGTTCATCAGGGAGGTCTTGCCCCGGCTGAATCGGCCGACCACCGCCACGTTGAACCGGTCCTCCGCCAGGCGGGCCAGCAGCTCCTGCCCCTCCTCCCGGAGCTGCTCTCCGGTTTCCGCCGGCGCGACCACCTCCCGGACGAGATCGGCCAGATCGAGCTTGATCTTTTCATACTCCCGCAGCGCCCCCCGTGGCTGAGCCGCCTGTTCCCTCCGGTCATCAGGGTCGTTTGTGCTCATGGCGTTCCCCTCCTCCACCTGCTGCTCATAGCCTACCCTGATACCTGAATCCGTTTGGTATGGCTTACCCATTTACGCCAATAAAAAAACACGATGACGCCGCCCCCGGCTGCCAAGATCAATGTGACACATTGCAGGTTTTGCAACACTAGCTGCTCGTTGCGGCCGAACCAGAAACCCAAACCCGGCCACCGCCAGGACCCATATCCTAGGCGTCCAGCACCGTTGCCACGCAAAAAGGTGAAGGCACCCATACGAGCCAATCCCGCGGGCAACGAAGTGGCGGCGAGGGGTTAATTAAATCCATATCATCTTCGTCGCCAGCAGGAATAGAGTCGTCGCCACCGCGATAATCACTCGATAATAGCCAAAGATTTCCAATTCATGCCGGGACAGGTAGCTCACCAACCATTTCACGGAGATGACTGCGGCGATGAAGGCCACAACCACGCCGACGATCAAAGAAGAATGATCAAATGTTTGCAGCATCAACCGGCCATGCTTCAACGTGTCATATGCTGTTGCAGCACCAAGCGTCACGACTCCCAACAAAAAGCTATATTCGACGGCCGCCTCCATTGTCAGCCCCACCAACAGACCGCCCACAATTGTGACCAGACTGCGGCTGACGCCAGGCCACATGGCGATGCATTGGCTAAAACCTATGACCAATGCCATCCGCCAGGTCATGTCGGTTAGCAAGCTGCTGGGC
>JAJYKH010000243.1 GCA_021788685.1 Deltaproteobacteria bacterium
CAACCTGCGCTTTTCGGGGGGGAAACGATACGGGGGAAGGTGGTGGTGCTTCCTCATGGCGGCAACGGCGGCAACCCTGATCCAGGCGGAAACCGGCAGGGCGGCGGACCAACTGCTCCTCCAGCAGGAGCCCGCCCTCTGCGACCAGGACCTGGACCGGCTGCGCGGCGGTTTTTTGGGGAGGGACGGCCTCCTGATCAACTTCTCATTCCAAAGGGTTCTGCAGGTGAATGGCGAGCTTCAGGCGCAAACCGTTCTCCGGGTCCCCGGGCTGGACCTGCCGACGGTCCCGGATGGCAAAAGCGGAGTGGGCATCGTTCAGACCGGCCGGGACAATTCACTCTCCTCCAACGCCTTCGCCAACAGCACGGGGCAGACCGCCCTGGTGGTTCAGAACAGTTTGGATAACCAGGTGATCCAGTATTCCAAGATCCTGAACGTGGAGATCTCGGGATACCGCCTCTCCGATTTCGCCAGCTTCGGCCTGCACTCCCGGCTGGGCTCATCGCTGATCCAGGCCCTGCACTAGTGTTTACTTGCGGAAATAACCGATACTTCCACAGGCGTCACCCGGGCGAAGGCCGGGGTCCAGAACCATCTGGAGGAACTGGATTCCGGCCTTTGCCGGAATGACGGCAAAGGCGGAGCAGCGTAGGTGGAGTTTTGCAATCAGGCACTAGGCGCAGGCAGGCCCGCTCACAGGACCGTGACCGGTAAGCGGAACAGCAACTGGACATCGGGCGCCTCGTTGGTGACCCCGATGCCGAGGGACAAGTTGAAATTGACCCGGTCGCTCAGGCGGTGGGAGACCCCCACCAGAAAAGTGCCGATCTGGATCTGGTTGAAAACCGGCTCCAGGCCGGCGTCGTGCTCGAAGCTGGACTTGAAGACGACGCTGTGGTCGTACCCCAGGCTGAAGGAGGTGCGCTCGTTCACGGCAAACCCCATCCCGAAGCTCACGCCGGCGCTGTCGCCGGGATCGACCGTGCCATAGTCCCCGCCGACGTTTCTTTCGACGTTCCAGAGATAATTGACGTTGAAGTAGAGCACGGCCGGATCGGTGGGGTAGATAAGCGTGACGCTGGGCTGGACGCCCCAGAACCCGCTGCCGGTGGGCTGCTCCTTGAAAACCTCGCCGATGGGTGTCCCGTCGTTGGCCCGGAGGACCTCCCGCTCCACCTCGAAGGGATCGGTTCCGGTCCGGCTTTTGGCCCGGACGTTGGCGATGAGGTACGGGAAGTGGTCGCCTCTGTTCACTTGGTAGTGGACGGCGCATTCCACATCGCCGAGGTCGTTGCCGCTGGAGTCGGTGATGATGTCGAGGGGGGTCCCCTCGCTGAATTCCCTTTCCCGCACGTTTTCCACCTTGTAGACGTAAGGGACCTTGGCTTCGACCTCCAGCCGGTTGGTCACCACCAGCCGGAAGGCGAGGGCGGCCGTCATGGTGTCGCGCTGCAGCTCGCTCACGTTGATCAGGCCGATGGCCACCGCGGGAATGACGGTGAACCCCTCGATGGCCACCTGGGTTGCGGAGGAGTGAATGTACTCGAAGGAGGGCTCGACGACGAGGGAGCCTTTGGGGGTGAGCACCCCCCGTTCGGGAAAGATGGCCACCTCTTCGGCCTGCTTTTCGGGTGGCGCCTGCCCCACCGGCTGGTCAGGAATGTCTTGGCCCCGGGCCCGGGCAGCGGTGAGCAGCATGGCGGCGAAGAAGAGAAAACGGGCCTTGCCTACGGTCGAAAAATTCATGGTCCCCCCCCGAAAACTGTTCGTTGGTTCTTTATCAGTTGATTCCTTGAGGCGTTCGACTTGGATCATTCGCCATTCGGTTGCGCGATTTGGCCAAATCAACGGTTCAATCATTGTCGGTCCGCAAAAAGCCGCGCTCGCCCGACGGTCCACGCGTTGAAATTGCAGCTCCCTCGTTCCCGCCCGCCGGGTTTCCTTAATTTTGCGAGATCGTCATCAATTCAACGACAATTCCGTTCCTTCCTTGGCCATCAACCCGTGCTTCTGCATCAGCCGGTAGAGGTAAATTCGGGAAATGCCGAGGTTGCGTGCCGCCTCCGAGACGTTGTTGCGGCTCATGCCCAGGCTTTTCCGGATGGCAAGCCGTTCCGCCTCCGCCCGGATCTGGATCAGCGTCTTGATCTCCCGTTCGCCCGTCCGCCGGTCCAGCCCCAGGTCCGCGGGAGTGATCAGAGGGGTATCGGACATGATCACCGCCCGCCGTACCCGATTGATCAGCTCCCGGACATTGCCGGGCCAGCTGTAGCCGTTCATGATCTGCAGGGCCGGCTTGCTGAACGCCCGTGCCCGGCCGCCCTTCTCCTTGGCGAACTTGCTCAGGAAATAGTTGGCGAGCGGCTCGATGTCGGCGGGGCGCTCTCGCAGGGGCGGCATGGTCAGGTGCAGCACGGTCAGCCGGTAATAGAGGTCTTCCCTGAGCCGTCCCTTCCTGACCGCCGCCTGCAAATCGACATGGGTGGCGGCGATCACCCGGACGTTGACCGGAATCGACTCCCTGGTCCCCACCGGGTCGATGGTCCCTTCCTGCAGAAACCGGAGCAGGTTCACCTGCTGCTCCAGGGGCAGGTCGCCGATTTCGTCGAGCAGGATCGTCCCCTGGTTGGCCGCCTCGATGCGCCCGATTTTGTCCTGGCTGGCGCCGGTGAAGGCGCCCCGGCGGTATCCGAACAGCTCGGACTGGATGAGGTTCGCCGGCAGCGCCCCACAGTTCACGGCAATGAAAGGTCCTTTCGAGCGTTTGGAGCGTTGATGGATGATTCGGGCGGCGAGCTCCTTGCCGGTGCCGCTCTCCCCGGTGATGATGACCGGCGCCTCGAATGGAGCAATTTTATCGATATCCTGAAGCACCTTCCGGATGGCAGGATCATTGCCGATGATTTCCTCATTTTTACGTTGAGTAACGGCATCAAGCTGGTAACGGCCAACGTATTCCATCGCTTCACCTTTCTTTTCGGTTTTGAGGAATCGGCCGCGGCAGTGGCCACCTTTCGGGCCAAGGGGGGATGAAGCGAACCCGAAGGCATTGAGGCAAAGCGGAAATTCTGATGGTCTCGCAAAAATCCCCGATCCTCGGCAGGCGGGAACGAGGAAGCTGCAAGCTCCCCAGCGCGGACCCTCAACGGAGCGGCTTGTTGCGAGACCGACAATTCTGATGATCACACAAAAACCTCTGGTCCCATGGGGCGGAAATCGAGAACAACAACAAATGCACGCGGGCCGTCGACCGCGCGGCTTTCTTGAGGCAGAAAAATTGCGGGCGGAAAAGGAAGACAGGATAATGGCGATCTTAGGTCAAAGGCCCCCCGATGTCGCTTTCTCCCCTTGAGCCGACGTGACGTAGGTCCCGTCGAGACCAACAGGATTTGAACCTGTCAACACAACGATACTATCTCTCGAAAAATAAAGTCAATCGGCCGGTACAAAATATGTCGGGCTGCTCCCCCTCGAGAAAATGGCGGCAGGCCGGCCGAGAGTGCTCTGTCCATGAGTTAGGGCGGCGGCGCGCCGCCCGGCCTGAATCCCACCACATTCCCCCGGCGCAAATTCGTCGATTGGTGTATAGTGCTGAGTCCGTCCGCCCCCAAACGCCACTCTGGCCATTCGTTGACTGTTTTTCGTAACGACATCTGGCGCGCGCAGCTCCGGGACACCTTTCGGTATTGGGTTTTCATCCCAGCGGCCGTCCTGCTCCCGGGATGGGGGCTCGACCGCCTTCTGGCCCTGTCCCCATTGCCCGCTCCACCCATGCTGACGATCGGGGCCGGAGGGCTGGCCGGGGCCGGCCTGCTGCTCATCCGACGCGCCATGCGCGACCTGGAGGCCCTGGGCCAGGGCACGCCCAACCCGGCCCGCCCGCCCCGGCGGCTGGTGACCGCGGGGAGCTACCGGTGGTGCCGCCACCCGATGTTCCTGGGCTACGACCTGGCCGCCCTCGGGGTGGTGGTGCTCTGCCGCTCGCTCGGGGCGCTGGCTATCTCCGGCGGCCGGATTCCCTCCTCCTCGGCCGGGACCTGGCCGCCGGCCTGGGGGTGGGGGTGGGCGGCCGGGTGACCCTCATGGCCCAGAGCGCGTTCGGGAAGCCGGTGACCCGGTCCTTTCCCGTGGGCGCGCTGTACCGGACCGATCTCGCCTCCTTCGACCGCACCCACGTCTACCTGCCGCTCGCCGCCGCCCAGGCGTTCCTCGATGCGGAAGGGGAGGTGACGGAAATCGCGGTGCAGAGTCCGCTCGCACGGGTGGCCCCCCTGGCGGCCCGGCTCGGCAAGCTGCTCCCCTCCGACCGCTACCAGGTGCGGAGCTGGGCCGAGGCGGCCCCGGACGTCCGGCAGCTCATCGCCCTGAACGACGCCACCATGGACCTGCTCATCCTCATCGTTTTCGCCATCGTCACCCTGGGGATCACCAACACCATGAGCACGGTCATCTTCGAGCGCTTCCGGGAGATCGGCATCCTGGCCGCCATCGGCACCGGGCCGGGGGGATCGTCAGCATGATCGTGCTCGAGTCCTTTTTCCTGGGGCTCATCGCCACCGGAATCGGCACCCTGGCGGGCGTTCTGGCCGGCCTCTCCCTGCACCGGTACGGGATCGACCTGACCACTCTCACCAGCGCCAACCAGTACTTCGCCACCAGCCACGTGCTGAAAGTCGTGCTCACCTGGCCCGACCTGCTCAAGGCGGTGGGGGTGACGCTCGCCACTGCGGTGCTCGCCGGCGTGTAT
>JAJYKH010000244.1 GCA_021788685.1 Deltaproteobacteria bacterium
GAGCTCGGTCTTCTGGGTCTCCTGGATGTAAATGAAAAGACCGCCCGCCGCCGCCAGACCAGCATCGAGCTCGTCGCAGCCGAACCCGGCCAGGTTGACGGTGCCGAAGTGGGAGGTGAGCAGCTCCCGGGCCCGCTCCCGGTGGAAGTGGTCGGCCGGGCGGGAGGTGAGGCAGAGCGCGGGGAGGGCGGGCTGCAGGGCCGCCGCCAGCTCCAGCTCCTCGCCGGCCCCTTCGGCGAGCAGGAGCTCGGATGGGACCAGGCGGGCCAGCTCGTCGAGCACGCCCTCCGGGGTTTCCCGCTCGGCGATCAGGAACTCGCCGGTGGAGAGGTCGAGGAGGCTCAGGCCCCAGGTGTCGCGGGCGCAGCAGACCGCGGCCACGTAGCAGTTTTCCTTGTCGTCGAGGAGCTGCTCTTCCGTGACCAGCCCGGGGGTGACCACCCGCACCACTTCCCGCCGCACCACCCCCTTGGCCTCCCGGGGGTCCTCCACCTGCTCGCAGACCGCCACCCGGTACCCGGCCTTCACCAGCTTGGCCAGGTACCCGGCTGCGGCATGGTAAGGGACGCCGCACAAGGGCACCTTGTGCTCCTCGTCCTTGTGGTTGCGGGAGGTGAGGGTGATCCCGAGCACGCGGGAGGCGGTCACCGCGTCGTCGAAGAACATCTCGTAGAAATCCCCCAGCCGGTAGAACAGGATGGCGTCCCGGTACTGGTTCTTGATCTCCAGGTACTGCTGGAGCATGGGGGTGATCTTGGGGGGCAGGGTCACGGCGCCGCCGTTATCCTGCTCGGTGGCGCTCCCCGGCGGCATGGGTCCTGACTTGCTCATGCCCGGTCCACCTCGTGGAGCCGGCCGACGAGCTGCTCCCCCGCTTCGAGGATGGCATAGGTGCCGGGGGCGCCGTACCGGCCGGTCCCGGAAAAGCTCCCGGGATTGATGAGGAGGGTGGCGCCCAGCCGATGGCAGACCGGGCGATGGGTGTGGCCGTAAACGATGCAGTCTGCCTCCGGGAATTCGTCGAGGAGCTGCTCTTCAAAATCGTAGGAACGGCCGACCCGGTGGATGAGGCCGATGGTCCACCGCCCGGCGCGGATGGTCTTTCTGCGGGGCAGGGCCTGACAGGCGGCCGGCCCGCACATGTTGCCGTGGACGGCGTGCACCTCCTTGCCGGCGAACGCCGCGAGCACCCCCAGGTCGGTGAGGTCACCGGCATGGAGGATCAGGTCGATGCCGGCGAAGCAGGCGGCCGCCCTGGCGCGGAACTGCGCATCCGGACCGGAGAGGTGGGTGTCTGCCAGGAGGCCGATTCGAATCCTGTTCATCGTGAATGGGCTGGGGTGCCTGCCGGCGGCGCCCTTCCCTGCGTGACGGCAGTGGAGGCAAAATACTCCAAGCCAGGGTAAAACTCAACCGCTAACGGCCGCGTTTTCCGCGTCAAACGTGCTACTTGGGGAGATGAGGAGGAGGGGGGCGACTGTGGGGCCGTGCCGGAATGACCGGGGAGGGGTTTGCAGAAGAAGCGCGTCACCCGGTTGCGGCCGGATGGCTGGGCCGGGAATCGCCAGGGATGCAGGCGGGCCGCTCAACAGGGGGGCAAGTCTCCGGAACAGCTCGGATCAGTGGCCGTGGGGGAGGATCCTGGCGCCTTTCGGAGCGCGGCTGATCAGATCTCGCCGCTGGTGTTGTTTTCGATGAAGTATTCCAGCTTTTCCCGCTGGTGGTCGTTGAGATCTCCGAACTGCACCCCCCGCCGCCGCATGATCATGGTGCTGAAGGGCAGCCCGTTGTCGCTCAGCCGGTCGGAGATGGTGCTGAAGGGCAGCTTGTCCAAATAGAAGTCATCGTCCCCGTAAAGGATGTCGAGCTCCCGCGACTGGTTGACCACCTCCTCGCTGTCCACCATGTACCGGAATGACAGGCCGTTCATGCTGATATCGAGGATCTCCCCCAGACGGGTGGGCTGGGTGTTGAAGACGACGAAAGCGGGGTGCTTCACCTTGAACCGGCGGTACTTGCGCCGCTCGATCAGGATCTTCTTATCATCCATGCTTTCCTCGTGTTGTAGGGTCGATGCAACCATCGGTTGATCTCAGCTCCTTTGGCGGTGATCGGGTGCCCTTCGCCGGGTGCGCCACTTGATGGTGCAATAACCAAACCACACGAATGGGAATGTAACTTTTGTAAAAAGATCAGGAAAATACCTAGACTACCTTTCAAATGGCGACCCGAGTCTTCCGTTTTCAAGGAATGGGCAAAGCCGCTTTCCCGGAAACGGCGAAGATACAGCGAGGGCCCACTTCAAGGGAAGGTCGATTGCAGGAAGAGAAGGCTTTGAAAGGAGGAGAGGCGGAGGCCGGGCCGACCGGGTCAATGCTGAAAATGCGCTCTTGCTTCCTCGCCCCTGAATCCGTGACGACGGGTCGATTTCGTTTGACCTGTCTCATTGAATCAATGTCCTAAGGTACAAACTGCGGCCGAACCATGGCTTCCCGTCACTCTTCGGGGCGTCCGCCCGTACGCCATCTTCGCGGATCTGGCGCCCGGACGAACGCTCACGGATTCAGGTCGGCCTGAATACGGCTGATCCAATCATCGGTATTCATCACTTTGCTGAAACGGGCTTGCGTCACCAGGATGGCCCGGTGAAGCTCTTCGGCCGTCACCGCCCCGGCCTCGTTCCGCAAGGCCAAGGTTCCCGTGGCGTCCGCAAGGAGCTCGACCCCATACCCGAGGTGGAAGGCGCGGCGGGCGGTGGTGTCGCAGCACATCTGGGTCATGTACCCGCACACGGTGAGCGTATCGATGTCCCTGCCGTGGAGCCATTCCTGCAGGTTCGTTTCGGTGAAGCTGTCCGGCCAGTTTTTTTCGATCAACACGTCCCGGTGGAGCTTCCCGACCGCGGGGTGAAGCTCCCATTCGGGACTTCCTTTCTTGAAGACCGGCGAGCTCGCCGCCTTGGCCGCATGCCGGATCACCGCCACGGCGACCCCGTTTGCCGCCGCGGCCTCCATAGCCCGCAGGATATTGTCCAAGCTGTTCGGCGGGTGGGTCACCGGCAGCTTGCCGGAGAAGTACTCGTTCTGGACATCGATCACCAGCAGTGCGCGGTTCATGCTTTCCCTTTCACTGAAAGATTCTTTGAGTCTCCACGATGAGGGAGACGTTTCCTTCCGGCGGCCTGGTCCGCCGGGTCGAGGTGGCGCAGGGTGATGGTGGGTGCTGTCAAACCAGCCTCGCCCCGCCGTCCACCACCAGGACGGTTCCCGTCACATAGGGATTGCCCATGAGGGAAAGGTACGCGGAAGCGACCTCGTCCAGGGAGGCCAGCCGTCCCGAGGGGAACGTGCCGGCATGCTCTTCGACCGCCCGGGGTTTCGGGGCTACGAATCCCGGGCTGACTGCATTCACCCGCAAAGGCGCCAGCTCGACCGCCAGCGCCCGACACAAGGTCTCGGTGGCGCTGTTGATGATCGCCATCGTTGAGGCCCCCCGGTAGATCCTTTCGCCGGCGATGCCGCTCGTCAGGGTGATGCTGCCCTCGTCACGGAAATGAGGCCGGGCCGCCTGAATCAGCCGGTACGCCCCCCAGAACTTGGTGTCGAAGGCGCGCTTGGCCTCGGTGATCTGGCTGTCCCGAAAGGAGGCGAGCGTGATCTCCGGCCGGACGGTGACGACGAGGTGATCGATCTCCCCGGTGGCCTCGAACAGGCGGGAGTGGTCCTCATCGGCCAGAATATTGAAAGAATGAACCTCCATGATCTTCACCGAAGGGGATTCACTCACCCGGGCCGGGGCTTGGCGGGAGGCGATGACCACCCGCGCCCCCTGCTGTTGGGCCAGCCGCGCCACGGCGAGGCCGATTCCGGAGCTGCCGCCGACCACCACGACCTTTTTGTTCTTGAGCATGGTTTCCTCTCACTTCTCGCAGACGTACATCGAGAGGAGCCCTCCGGCGCTCTTTTCCCTGATCTTCAGGCCGCTGCGCTCGATCATGCCTTCGAGGATCCAATCCAGGGTCGAAAACTCCGCCTTGATGTGCCGGATCGTCGGGGCGGCCATTTCCTCGCCCGCCTTGGCCCGCACCCCTTCGATGACGGCCCGGAAGAAGTCGTCGTACTCCTTGCCGGATGCGAGCGAGGGGTAGATGACGTCGCGGAGGAAAAGCCTGCCCCCGGGGCGGAGGGCAGCGGCCATTTCCTCCAGGGCCCTGGCCTTCCAAAAATCCGGGAGATGGTGGAAGGCCAGCTGGGAGACGATCCCGTCCACCGGCTTCCCGGGCCGGAAGCCGCTGAGAAAGCCTCCCCATTCGAAGGTCAGGTTGGCAACCCCGCGGCTGGCCGCCTTCTGCCTGGCATACGCCAGCATGGCCCGGGAGGTGTCGGTGGCATAGACGTGCCCTGCCCAGGCGGCCAGCCCCAGCGCACACTCCCCGGTGCCGGTCCCGATCTCCCACAGGACGGAACCGGCCGATACCCCGAGCGCCGCCCGGATTTCCCCAATCTCGGCCTCGATGTGTCGGAGCCGGCCCATGCGCGCGTCATACGCGCGGACCTGGTCTTCGTCCTGGTAATCCGTCCCGGCCTGCACCGTTTCGTCGTAGAGCCATGGATGGTTCATGTCTTTTCGCACTTTGCGCCAATCTCAAGGTTGGGGTTTGTTATCCGATGCATACTGCTCCAGCAGCATTCGCGGCTCCTTCATGGCGATTTCCCGCTCCCTGGCACGGTCG
>JAJYKH010000245.1 GCA_021788685.1 Deltaproteobacteria bacterium
CATCGGCCGGTCATCATGCCCCGCGTCCCGGCATTCGCCCTCAAGCTGGCCCTTGGCGAGCTGGGCGACATCGTGCTCAAGGGCCAACGGGCGCTGCCCCGGAAGCTCCTGGGGGCGGGCTTTACCTTCCAGTATCCGGAAATTCGACAGGCCTTGGCCGATCTCGTGTCAAGCCACCAAGCCTGAAGCGATTTAGGGTGGAGGCTGAGGGTAACCCCGTGCAACGGTCCATCCCTTCAGCCTTCAGCCTCAATTCGCAATCCCTTGCGCTCGGCCGTGGCCGAAGGTAAGCTGCAGCGAAGGCGAGGGAAGCCGCCGCAGCAAGGCTGCCTTACCGCGGCCGGTGAGCCTTATCAAGCCATTCCCCGCGACACCCCCCCAATCGACGAGAGGGTCCGATGCGCATCCTCGTGGTGGAGGACGACACCAAAATCGGTTCGTTCATCGGCATGGGTCTCCGGCAGGCTGGCTTTGCGGTCGACCACGCGGCAGACGGCGAGCAGGGCCTCGATCTCGCCCTGGACGGCCGCTACGATGCCGCCATCCTCGACATCATGCTGCCCGGACGCGACGGGCTCGCCATTCTTGACGAGCTGCGCCGCCGCGGAGTCAATACGCCGGTTCTCATCCTCAGCGCCAAGCACACGGTGGAGGACCGGGTCCGGGGCCTGCAGGCCGGCGGCGACGACTACCTCACCAAGCCGTTCGCCTTCAGCGAGCTGCTGGCCAGGGTACAGGCCATTCTCCGGCGGAGCGGCGGAACGGCGGCGGATCACGTCCTGCTCAGGATCGGCGACCTCAGCCTCGACCGGCTCAAGCGGGAAGTCCGGCGCGGTCCGGAAGCCATCGAGCTGCAGCCCCGGGAATTCGCCCTCCTCGAATACCTGATGCAGAACCCGGGGCGGGCGGTCTCCAAGGCCATGATCCTCGAGCACATCTGGGACTACAACTTCGACCCCCAGACCAACGTGGTGGATGTCCTGGTCTGCCGCCTGCGCAACAAGGTCGACCGCGACTTCGCCACCAAGCTGATCCACACCATCCGCGGGGTGGGCTATGTCCTTAAGGGCGATTAGCCTCCTGATCCGCACCGCCGGTTTCCGGCTGGCCCTCTGGTATTCGGGCATCTTCATCATCAGCTCCCTCGCGCTCTTCCTCTTCGCCTACATCCTGCTCGGCAGCTCCATCCAGCAAAAGGACCAGGAGATGATCGAGGCCAAGCTCAACGACTACGCCCTTCAGGCCCAGCACGGCGACATCGCTGCCCTGCTGCACGAGGCGAAGCTGGAACGGGACAGCAACGAGGATACCGGTTTCTTTGTCCGGATCGTCAGGCCCGACAGCACCACCCTCTTCCTGACCGTACCCCACAGTTGGCAGGAGGTCTCCCGCACCGAAATCGAGGCGCGGGCCAGGAGCCTGCATCCGGATTCCTGGCAGCAGTGGAGCACCAGCGCCACCCGGGCAACGCTTCAGGTCACCAGCCGGATGCTGGACGGCGGCTATGCGCTCCAGATCGGGAGGGGCTCCGAGGAACGGGAAAAGCTGCTGGAGCGGTTCCGCCGCATTTTCGCCGCCATCACCCTCCCCATGATCCTGCTCGGCTTTGCGGGCGGCTTCCTGCTCGCCTTCCGCGCTCTGAACCCGGTCCGCGCCCTGACCCAGACAGTTCGCCGGGGAGTGGACACCGGCAAGCTCGATGCCCGCGCCCCCCGCAGCCACACCGGGGATGAGCTCGATGAGCTGGCCCTGCTCTTCAATACCCTGCTCGAAAAGATCGAGCAGCTCCTTGCCGGCATGCGGGCGGCGCTCGACAACGTGGCCCACGACCTCCGCACGCCGCTGACCAGGCTCCGCGGGGTGGTGGAGACGACCCTGCAGGACAACGCGGCCGGCACCGACACCCTGCGGGAATCGCTGATGGACTGCGCCGAGGAATCGGAACGGCTGGTCACCCTGGTCAACACCCTCATGGACATTTCCGAGGCGGAAACCGGCGTCCTCCGGCTGGACCTGAAACCGGTCGACCTGGCAGCCTTGCTGGGCCAAGTGGTGGAGCTTTACCAGTATGTGGCCGAAGAAAAGGGGCTTACCATCATTACCACGGTGGCCGGCCCTCTGTCGGTTCACGCCGACGCGGGCAGGTTGCGACAGGTGGTGGCCAACCTGCTGGACAACGCCGTCAAATATACGCCGACCGGCGGCCGCATCGAAATCTCCGCCGCCCGGCAGGGGGATGAAGTCACCGTCGCCGTCGCCGACAGCGGGGTGGGTGTTCCCTCCCACGACCTGCCCCATATTTTCGAGCGCCTCTACCGGGCCGATGCCAGCCGCTCCCAGCGCGGCCTCGGCCTGGGCTTGAGCCTGGTCAAGGCGGTGGTGGAGGCCCACCACGGCACGGTCACCGTAAACAGCCACCCCGGCCGGGGGGCCGTGTTCACCGTGCATATGCCCACCAGCCAGCCCGCAGCCTCCTGATCGGTTCAATGCAGAAACGCCGGCCTCTCCCGGGCTTGGGAGAGAGCCGGCGTTCCGTAAGGCATCACAAGGCACCACATCGCCGCAACGCCATAGATCGGACTTTTTGCGACGCCATCAGTATTTCCGATCCGCGTACGCCAACCAGCCGCCGGCCAGGACCAGCTCCTTGTCGAAGCCGTTGAGGGTGAAGCCCAAGGAGACCTCCTGATCGCCGTTTTTGGCGGTGAGCCGCTCTCCGGCCACGTCCACGGCGACAGCCGTCCCCTCGCCCAGTCCGAACAGGGCATCGATGTCCTTCCGGGGCAGCTCGATGGCGAGCATGCCGCAGTTGAACATGTTCTGCCGGAAGATGCGGGCGAAGCTCTCGGCAACGACCACGTTGATGTCGTTCACCTCGAAAACCCACACCGCGTGCTCCCGGGAGGAGCCGCAGCCGAAGTTGGCCCGGGTGACGATGACGTTCGCCTGCCTGACCGCTTCCGAGCCGGGATCGAAGCCGCCGATCTTCAGGTCCTCCAGGATGTAAGGCTGGAGGGCCATCTTGGTGATCTCGGTCAGGTAGCGGGCGGGAATGATCTCGTCCGTGTTGATATCGCTTCTGTCCAGAAAGAGCGCCGGACCGCCGAAGTTCTTCATGGTTCTCCTCCGCTTAGAGATAGGGCCGGGGATCGGTGACGTGGCCGGCCACGGCCGCCGCCGCCGCCGAGGCCGGGCTCATCAGGTGGACGATGCCGCCGCGGCCCATGCGCCCGTTGAAGTTCCGGTTGGTGGTCGAGGCGCAGATCTCGCCTTCGGCCAGCACGCCGTTGCTCATCCCCAGACAGGCGCCGCAGGTAGGATTGGTGACGCAGAAGCCGGCATCCATGAAAATCTGGATGAGCCCCTCCTGCAGGGCCTGGTTGTATATCGCGGGGGTGGCCGGCGACAGCACGCCGCGCACGGTGTCCGCGATCCGGCGGCCCTTCAGGACCCTGGCCGCCACCCGCAGGTCCTCGATGCGGCCGTTGGTGCAGGAGCCCACGTACACCTGGTCCACAGGGGTGCCTTCCATGGCGGTGACGTCTTTGACTTCGTCGGGCTTGTAGCCGTACGTGACCTGGGGTACGAGCTGCGAGACGTCGATGGTCAGCTCGCCGTCATAGACCGCGTCCGGATCGGAATGCCATGTCCTGAAATCGGCCACCGCCGCTTCCACGGAGTCGTACTGCTCCTTGATGAAGGGCCACAGGTACTCGGCGGTGACCCGGTCGGGCAGGCAGATGCCGCAGGTGGCCCCGGCCTCGATCGCCATGTTGCAGAGGGTCATCCGGGCCTCCATGGACATGGAGCTCACCACCGGGCCGACGAATTCGAGCACCTTGTCGGTGGCGCCGTTGACGGTGAGCCGCTTGATCACGGCCAGGATGACGTCCTTGGCGAAGACCCCGGGCGGCAGGGCGCCGGTGAGGTTCACCTTCATGGTCTTGGGCAGGCGGAAGGAGCAGACCCCCTTGAGGATCCCCACTTCGAGGTCGGTGGTGCCCACGCCCGCGGCAAAGGCCCCGAAGGCCCCGTGGGTGCAGGTGTGGGAGTCGCCCATGATCACCGTGTAGCCGGGCCGGATGAAGCCTTTCTCGGGGAAGAGCGCGTGGCAGACCCCGTTGCGGCCGATGTCGAAGAAGTCCCGGATGGCGTGCCGCCGGGCCCAGTCACGGAGGATCTTGCCCTGGGTGGCGGTCTTCGAGTCCTTGGCGGGGGTCACGTGGTCGATCACCGCCTTGATCTTCTCCGCATCGAAGACCCGGTCCATTCCCCGCGCCTCGAGATCGGTGACCGCGATGGGGGTGGTGATCTCGTGGCACATCACCACGTCGAGGGAAAGGACGAAATTCTCCGGGGTGGGGTTGTCCCGGCAGTGGGTGGCGAAAATCTTCTCGGCAATGGTTTTGCCCATGGGCTGATCCTCCTGAAAAGACTGGTCTCCGGTCTGCAGCCGGCTTGCCGCTCTTTATCCATTTTGCGGGAACGGGTCAATAAAATATAACCACTCCGGGGGGGGATGTCTTCCTCCGCAGGAGGCCGGAATCGCAACGAATAGGCAAATGGATTGTCATGCCGTGCCGAATCAACTATAATCTTCCATTTATGCCGTATAATGCCGCAATCCGGATGAACCTGGAAATATACCTGAAGTCCCGCCTTTCCGCCAGAGGCGGAAAAGCGGGATGCCGTCCCGCACCTTCGGACTTTGTCTTTTCCTG
>JAJYKH010000246.1 GCA_021788685.1 Deltaproteobacteria bacterium
GCCGCGGCTCGACAACCTGCAGGGCGACACCTGGGTGCCGGAGGCAGTGGAAGGGTTGCTGCAGGGGCCGCCCGCCCGCCGCGAGAGGTTCATCAAGGAGGTGGTCGATCGTCTCCTCGATGCCGATGCCGGCGGCGTGATCATCGACTGGTGCCAGATCGACCCCACCTATCGGCCGCAGGTGACCGTTCTGCTCCGGGATATGGCCGTGGCCCTGCATGACAAGGGGATGCAGCTCTGGCTCGGGGTGCCGGTGGGCGACGAGCTGCGTTCCTTCGATCTGGAGGCCCTGGCCCCGGTGGTGGACCGCTTCGTGGGCATGCTCCACGACGAGAATTCCGAAAACGACCCGCCGGGCCCCATCGCCTCCCAATCCTGGTTCGACGGCTGGCTCAATGCGGTGACCAGCTACGGAGAGCCGGAGCAATGGGTGATCAGCCTGGGCACCTACGGTTACGACTGGACCGAAGGCGGGGGCAAGGCCGAGTTCATCGGCTTTGCCGATGCCATGGCCCGGGCCAGCCGGGCCCAGGTGCGGTGCGCGGTGGCGCCCCCCTACAGCAACCCCTTCTTCTCCTACGAGGAGGATAATTGCCGACACACGGTCTGGTTCCTGGACGGGGTCACCTTCACCAACCAAATGCTCGCCGCCCGCCGCCTGGGGGTGGGCGGGTTCGGGATTACCCAGCTCGGGACCGAAGATCCCGCGGTGTGGCAGGCGCTCAGGATGCCCTCCGGCCCGGTGGGCCTGAACAAGCTGGCCTTCCTGCGGACCATGCCCGCTGCCGGCCCCATCGCCAATATCGGCGATGGGGATTTCATCCGGGTGGAGGATGCCGGCCAGGATGGCACCCGCGACCTGGCCATCGGGGCGGACGGGCTGGTGACCAGCCATTACCTCCGCTTCCCCTCCTACCTGACCGTCACCCACGAGGGCGGGGGAACCGATGATCGGGTGGCGATCACTTTCGACGACGGGCCGGACGCCACCTGGACCCCCCAGATCCTGGACATCTTGAAGGAACGGCACGTGAAGGCCGCCTTCTTCATGATCGGGGCCAACATGGTGGACAATCCGGACCTGGTGCGGCGGGTCCTGGCGGAGGGCCACGAGATCGGGATCCACACTTACACCCATCCGGACCTGGCCAAAGTTTCGGGCGAGCGGGCGGTGCTCGAGCTCAACGCCACCCAGGTCCTTCTCGAACGGATCACCGGCCGCTCGACCTTGCTGTTCCGGCCGCCCTACAATGCCGACAGCCGGCCAGCCAACGAGGCGGGGGTCATCCCGATCCAGATCGCCGAGCGGCTGGGATACCTGACCGTGGGCCACAGCATCGATACCGAGGACTGGCAGCGGCCAGCAGTGGACGAGCTGGTGGACCGGGTCAAAACGGGCCGCGCCTATGGGCGGGTGGTCCTGCTCCACGACGGGGGCGGCAACCGGGAGCATACTGTGGAGGCCCTGCCGCAGATCATCGATTACCTGCGGGAACGCGGCGACCGGATCGTCCCGGTCGGGGACTTGATCGGGCAGCCGCCCGCGGTGCTGATGCCGCCGCCGGCCCACCAGTCGCCGTTCTCCCGGCTGGTCAGTCAGCGGGGGCTGGATTTTCTCCACTCGGTGGAGAGCTTCCTCTGGGCCTTCATGATCGTGACCACCGTCCTGGTGGGGCTGCGCACCATGGCCATCATCTTCCTGGCCATGCGGCAGCGCCGGGACCCTGTCCCGGGGGGCGGGTTTCAGACGCCGGTGAGCGTGGTGATCGCCGCCCTTAACGAGGAAAAGGTCATCGCCGGAACCCTCGGCGCCCTGTTGCGCTCGGAATACACGGGCGAGATGGAGATCATCGTGGTGGACGACGGCTCAAGCGACCGCACCGCCGCGGAGGTCAAAAGGGTGAGCGGCCGGGACGGCCGGGTGAGGCTCCTCCGCCAGGAGAACCTGGGCAAGGCGCGGGCCCTGCGGACGGGGCTGGCCGCCGCCCGCCACGAGATCGTGGTCACCCTGGACGCCGACACCCAGTTCCAGCCGGACACCATCCGCCACTTGGTGGCGCCGCTCGCGGATCCCGCGGTGGGGGCGGTTTCCGGCCACGCCAAGGTGGGGAACCTCCGCTCCTTCATCGCCCGCTGCCAGGACCTGGAATACACCTGCGGCTTCAACCTGGACCGGCGGGCCTATCACCACCTCAACTGCATCACGGTGGTTCCGGGCGCGGTGAGCGCGCTGCGGCTGAGCGCGGTGCGGGAGGCGGGCGGGATCAGCACCGACACCCTGGCCGAGGACACCGACCTCACCCTGAGCCTCCATCGCCTGGGCCACCGGGTGGCCTACGCGCCCGCGGCGGTGGCCTGGACCGAGGCGCCGGAGCGGTTCGGTTCTCTGGCGCGGCAGCGGTTCCGCTGGGCCTTCGGCACCCTCCAGTGTCTCTGGAAGCACCGGGACCTGGTCTTCTCCGGCCCCAACCGGGCCCTGGGCTGGTTCAGCCTGCCGGGAATCTGGTTCTTCCAGATCCTGCTGGTGGCGACCGCCCCCCTGGTGGACGCCTTCCTGGTGCTCTCCCTCTTCATTGGCGGCGGCCTGCGGATCGCCCTCTACGTCGGGCTCTTCCTGGGCATGGACCTGCTGCTGGCGGTCCTGGCCTGCCGGCTGGAGCCCGAGCCGGCGCGCCACGCCTGGCGCATCGTGCCCATGCGGTTCGTCTACCGGCCCCTCCTGAGCTGGGTGGTTTGGAAGTCGCTGGTCAAAGCAGGCAAGGGGGTGCTGGTGGGCTGGGGCAAGCAGGAGCGGAGCGGGTCGGTGACGGTGCCGGCCCCCCGGGACATCTGATTGGAAGGCGACGAAATGGCAAGATTCGGGATCGGCAAACGCTGGCGGGAAATGGTGCTCCTCGGCTGCTGCCTGCTGCTGGCCGTGGCCGGCTGCCGGCAGGAAGGAAAGCGGCAGGCGCCGCCCGCGCCCACCGGACCGCAGGCCCTGGTGTGGCCCAAGGACCAGGCCTATACCGGCGCCTACGTCGACTTCGGGGAAGCCGAGGACAAGGTGACCCTGGAGGCCATCGAGCAGTTCGAGAAGATGGTGGGCAAGAAACAGGCGATCATCGCCTTTTCGAGCTTCTGGGGGGAGCAGAGCTTTCCTCGCAAGAACCTGGAGCTGCTCGCCCGCCATGGCTCGCTGCCCCTGGTCTACTGGTCGCCCTGGGACCGCCCTTACGACGAGCGGCGGCCGCCGGACCGCTTCAACCTGCATGCCATCCTGGCCGGAAAGTGGGACCGTTATATCGACAGCTGGGCGGACGGCGCCAAGGCTTTCGGCAAGCCTATGCTGGTCTCCTGGGGCCTGGAGATGAACGGCGACTGGTTTCCCTGGTCGGGCTGCTACTACGGGGCCGGCAAGGTGGTCCCGGGCACCAATCCGCCGCGGTACGAGGGGCCGGAGCTTTTCAAGAAGACCTTCCGTTACGTGGTGGACCGGGTGCGGGCCCGGGGGGTGACCAACATCCTCTGGGGCTTCCACGTCAACCACACCACGTACCCGACCGCCCCGTGGAACAAGATGGCCAACTACTACCCGGGCCCCGACTACGTGGACTGGCTGGGCATGAGCGTGTACGGCATGCAGTTCAACTATCAGGCCTGGACCAAATTCATCGACGTGACGGAGAGCGCCTACCATGAGCTGGCAGCGGTGGACCCGACCAAGCCGATGGTGCTGGCCGAGTGGGGGGTGGGGGAATTTCCGGGCCGGGGCAGCAAGGCGGAGTGGATCAAGGAGGCTTTCGAGCTCCTGCAGGGGCGCTATTCCCGCTTCCGGGCGGCGGTCTTCTGGCACGAGCGCTGGCAGAACGAAGACAAGAGCTACAGCAACCTGAGGGTCAACTCCTCGCCCGAGGCCCTGCAGGCCTATCGCGAGAGCGTGGCCGCGCCCTACTGGCTCGACCGGCCGATGTACAAGCCACGTCTCAGCGCCCTTGCTCACGCCGGAAATGGCATGAAAGGAAAGCGATCGGAAAACGGGCCCGAAAAAACTCGATCAAGGAAACTCGGGCCATTGTCCCGGCTTTTGTCCCTCAAGCATTGATGGCGTCGTAAAAAGTCCGATCTAGCGGCGGTCACGAAATGCTCGACCTCCCTTCTGTACACCTCCGCTTTCGCGACAACCATCGCCCCTTGCCTATCGGGCTTTTGTGTTGAGCCATTTGGCGTGGGGCGATGGCGTCTTGCGTGCGAAATCGTCACCCATTGAGAGCTATGCTTCGTTGATCACTTGCTCTCTGCCTCCGCCGTCCGGAAAAAGGCGCTGACCACGGAATTGGCCAGCTTGCGGCGCGTGGTGCACACCCCCACGGCAAGCGACGGCAGGGCGGGCGCCACGTCGAGGACGGCGATCCGGTCCCGCAGGGGGCTCCGCTCCAAAACCAGGGCCGGCACCACCCCGATGCCGCAGCCCAGGCTCACCATGGCGATGATCGCCTCGTTGCCCGCCACCTGGGCGTAAACCGTGGGTTTGATCCCGCGGCCGGCGAACCAGGTGTCGAGCCGCTGCCGCTCCACTCCCCGTTCGGCCACGATCATGGGCATGTGCTGCCAGTCGATGCCCGCCGCCGGCTGCGGCCCGGCGGCGATGAACAGGAGGGGAATCTCCATCAGCTGGTGGAAATGCAGCTGCGGCGGCATGGTGTCGGGCAGGGCGGCCACCGCCACGTCCA
>JAJYKH010000247.1 GCA_021788685.1 Deltaproteobacteria bacterium
GGGAACGGTCCGGGGTCGGGCTGAACCAGTGCATTCTATAATCATAGGGCACTGGGCGGACGGGAGGAATATGTTTGTCAGGCACCCAGTACGCGACAATGTTATCGCTCATCTCGGTGTCCGTGGAAATCTCGACCAGCTCCACGTGCCCCCCGCCCCAGTCGCCGGTCGGCTCGATCCACACGCTCGGGCGGTCCTGGTAGCTCGATTCCAGGTCCTCGTAGCTCTCGAAATTCCGATCGCGCTGGAGAAGCCCGAACCCTTGCACCCCGGGGGTCTGAAAGGAGCTGATCCGCAGCTCCTTCGGATTATCGAGCGGCCGCCACAGCCACTCACCGGTCGTGAAATGGATGAGAAGGCCGTCGGAATCATGCACTTCCGGCCGGTAGTCTTCGCGGCACCTGGGCGTATTCTCGCCGGCAAGAAACATCCCCGTCAAGGGAGCGATTCCAATCTTTTCCACCTGGTGCCGCAAAAAGAGGACACTGCGCACGTCGACAACGGTTTCCTGCCCGGGAGTGGCGGTGTAGCGATAGGCGCCGGTCAGCCCCGGGCTGTCCAGGAGAGCGTACAGGGTCAGGCTCCGGTCCCCCGGCCGGGGGGTGACCAGCCAGAACTCCCGGAACCGCGGGAACTCCTCTCCCTGGGCGGTTGCGGTATCCACCGCCAGCCCGCGGGCGGAGACGCCGTAATGCTGGCCCTTGGCCACGGCCCGGAGATAGCTCGCCCCCAGGAAGACGAGAAACTCGTCATAATAATTCCTGGTCAAAATCGGGGCATGGAGCCGGAACCCGGCCACCCCCACCTCCTCCGGGAGATTCGCCTTCACGAGGCTGCGCCCGTGATCGAAGCATTCCCTGGTCGGCTGAACCCGGGTCACCTCGCCGCCATTGACGACATTCACCGCGACCGTGCGGTCGTAACAGGAGCCGGGGGGAAAGAACTGCACCTCGAAGGGGAGGCCGCCGGACCGCCACAGGGATTTTTGCGGCTTGAAGCGGAGGTCGCGCCACTGGTCGTACGTCAAGTCGAGGAGGGGTTTCGGCACCTTGCCGTCCTGCCCGTCGTAGGGCTGGGCCGCCAGCTTCCCGGCCAGGCCGATGACCGTCTGAAAGGTGAAGGGTCTGGCCGGCGGCGCCTGGTGTTGCTGCGCGGTGGCCATTCCCATTGGCGAGCAGAGGAGGCAAAGGGCCGAAAGAATCGCAGCAAGTGAGAGACCGGCGGAACCCGGCTGAAAACCAAAAACCTGTTTTCCCATCTCTTTCCGGTCTCCGGAAGGGAGTGAAACGGAACGCCAGAAGCCATCGGACCCTTGGAATGGAGGAGAGCCGGACCGTTCCGGGTCAAGGAAGGGCGCGCCCGGGGGGGGACGGGCCTGACCATGATCAGAACGCCGGGAGACCCCAGGCGGGCAATCCCTTCCGCCCTGTTTCAGGCCTTCGGCCTGAACGAGCGCACCGGCTGGGTCTTGGCCCCGTCCAGGAAATTCCGCAGCCGCTGCCATTCCGCCTTTTTCTTCCGCAGCTCCTCCCGCACCTCTTCCTGCTCGCGGTAAGAGGCCGCCGCGAGCCGGGCCTCCAGCCTGGCCACTTCCTGCTGCACCCGGTACAGCTCCCTGGCGAGCAAGCGGATGGACATGGGGAAAGTCCTGGGAAAATGTTCGGCTGAATACGCCGGCCAAAGGACCCGCCGGCTGGTTTTTCGTAACCGATCACATTGGGCATCGGAGCGCCGAAGCGGCTCCTGCCCCATTTCCGTAAGCGATAACAGGTGCCGGAGACGCTAGCGATTAGCGTCGGCAGCAGTGCCGGCAAAGCGGGCTGTGAGGCTGTATCGGGGACGCGAGCAGGCCGCTGACAAAGCAGATCCGGTGCCCTTTATCCCTTACGGTTTTTCTCATTATCGCCAATCCCGGGCGGGAAAGGCCAGCGGAAACCAATCTCGGTTTTTCGGTTTAACGGATGATCGTCAGCCCGGGAAGAGGACGGGGAGAAGCGGGCACCGGGGCGGCTCCGCCGCCCAGCCGCGCTTCGAGGCCCGCCTTCCACTGGGCGACGAACTCCTCCATGGACTCGACGAACCAGTCCTCGTGGCCGGGCCGGTTGATGGTGCCGTGGATGACGATCCTGTCCGGGCAGGGCGGCAGTCCGGTGGTGACGGTCCAGGCGAAGCAGTTGGGGCAGCCGGGCATGGTGAAGCGCAGCCCGCCCATGATCTCCTGCCGGTCCACCCGGAACCGGCCCCAGACCGTCTCCGCCTCGCAGCTCTCCCCTTCCAGGGCGTCGATGAGGGCGAAGGATTCGCAGAAATCAGGCAAGGCCGGGAGGGTGATCCGCTCCCGGATGGCTTCGGGCGAGGTCGCGACCTCGGCGATGGCGAAGAATTCCATGGGTGCGGTCAGGGCTCGACTTCCTCGATCTCCAGCTGCTTCGGATACTTCTTCCGCCGGAGCCACAGGAAGGCGGCCGGGATGGCGGCATAAATGATTCCCATGATGATGAACGTCATGGAGGTATTCGATTTGGGCCGATGGCTTTCGGTGATCAGCATGGCCCTGATTTCCCGGGGGAGGAGGCCGAACACCACCATTCCCAGCCCCGCGCAGATGGCCGCCCAGAAAAGCAGCTTGGGGGGGCGGAGGAAGGGATTGAACGGGCCTCTTGCCTTGCCCGGCCTGTTGGTTTCGACGCGCCCCAGGTCTTCGAATCCCCTGGGGAACCCTTTCATCGTGCCGGCGATCCGCGGGTAGCGCTCCTTGCCGTCATGAAGAATCTCCAAGGCAATGCCGTCGTCAGGGTCCAAAAAAGAAAAGCCCATCATCAACTTGTGGGGCAACGCCTCTTCTTTCACGAACCGGAAATTGTTGGCTTCTTTCGTTTGCCGCAGGACCTTGAAGCTCAGAATGTTGACCCCGTCGCCAAAGGCGATCCGAAGAGGATCAGAAGGAACCACATCTTCCCCATGCAGCACTTCGGTTCCATTGTTCCACAGGATGAGGGTCGTCTTGGCCAGCCGGTCGACCCTCTTCCCCTTGAAAAGGACCGTGACGTCCTCAGGCAGATTGTCCTCATCCCTCCCCAGGAGGCGAAGGGATGATTTTTGATAGGATGGCCTGGCGCTGCTTCTTGAAATTTTGTAGGAGAAGATTCCGACGGCACCGAGGATAATCCCGACAAGGCCAATGAGGGAACCGACCCATCCTTGGTTGAAAAACTTAAAAAGCTCATTGTGCATCACATTGCCCCTCTGGCCGGAACAAATGTTTCATGCTGAAAATGCTTCGTGCTGAATCGGATTCAGTGGCCGAAGACCGGCCCTGTCAAGCTGTAATTTCGAGACTAACTCCCTAAAATTGCGCTCATAAATTCCAGACGTCCTCTTATAAGCAAGGGACATATAGAGAAATTTGGAGAGGGGTGTCAAGGGGAAATGAGCGGGAAGGAAAGCCTCCTGCCGGAAGGGTTGACGAAATCCCTTTGGGCGCGGATGCCGGATTGTTATCTTGATTGCCTTGACCGCAAAATATGCTCAATGGATAATCCCTGAATGGCTCCCCAGCCGTCTGTCACGCATGGAGCGGAAAGGGACAGTTCGGGACCGATTCATGATCCCACGGAAAGGCGGCGCAATGGCAGCGAATGAGAACCGGACGGCGGCAAACGGCGGCAGAAGCGGGTTCCGGGCCGTGGTCCGCACCCTTGGCTACCGGAACTTCCGCCTCTTCTTCGGCGGGCAGGGGCTGTCCCTGATCGGCACCTGGATGCAGCAGGTGGCCATGTCCTGGCTGGTGTACCGGCTCACCGCCTCGCCGTTCATGCTGGGGCTGGTCAACTTCTTCGCCCGCATTCCCATTTTTCTGGCATCCCCCTTCCTGGGGGTCCTGGCGGACCGCTGGAACCGGCACCGGATTCTCATCTGCACCCAGACCCTGTCCATGCTCCAGGCCCTGGTCCTCTCCTGGCTGGTCTTTTCCGGCCGGGTGCAGGTCTGGCACCTGTTCGCCCTGAGCCTCTTCATCGGCGTGGTCAACGCCATGGACATCCCGGCCCGGCAATCGTTTTTCGTCGAGATGGTGGGGGAAAAAGAGGACCTGGGCAGCGCCATCGCCCTGAACTCGTCGCTGGTCAACAGCGCGCGCCTGATCGGCCCCTCCGTTGCCGGCTTCGTGATCGCCGGGCTGGGGGAAGGGGCCTGCTTTCTCATCAACGGCCTGAGCTACCTGGCGGTGATCGTGGCTTTGCTCCTGATGCGGATCACCCCCCGCCGGGTGGAGCCGCCGACCAAGTCGATCCTGCACGAGCTCTCCGAAGGGGCGCGCTACACGTACGGCTTCGCCCCGATCCGCGCGATCCTGCTGCTGGTGACCCTGGTGAGCCTGATGGGGATGCCCTACGCGGTGCTCATGCCGATTTTCGCCCAGGACGTCTATCACCAGGGGGCGCACGGTCTCGGCCTGCTGACCGGGGCCACCGGGGTGGGCGCGCTGGGGGGCGCGGTGTTCCTGGCGAGCCGCCGGAGCGTGCTCGGGCTCGGCCGGGTGATCGTCAGGGCGACCCTTCTCTTCGGGGCGAGCCTCATGGTTTTCTCGCATTTCCCGCTCTTCTGGCCCGCCATGGGCTTGCTGGTGCTGACCGGCTTCGGGATGATCGTGATCGCGGCCTCTTCCAATACCGTGCTCCAGACCATCGTCGATGACAAC
>JAJYKH010000248.1 GCA_021788685.1 Deltaproteobacteria bacterium
TGCCGGTTGAAGTAATCGATGGTCCCGTCGGGCTCGGCGGTCCAGACGATCTGGGGGATCGCCTCGGCCAGCAGCCGGAACCGCCTCTCGCTCTCCTGCAGGATCTCCTTCTCCGCCTCGATTTCTTGCAGCTTGCTGGTGGCGGCCTCGATTTCGGTCACGTCGGTCACCACCATGCAGAGGCGCGGCTCGGAGCCCTCTTCCTGCAGAAGGGTGGTGGAGAAATAAGCCGTCCGGCAGCAAAGGTTGCCCTCAGGAATCCGGAACCGGTCCCTGGCTGGTCCGGACCGGGACTGCCTCAGAAAATCCACAAACCTCGGTTGTTCGTTTTCCTCCACCAGATCGGCCAGGTGCCGGCCCATGACCGAGCTGGTCGGCACCCCCAGAATCGTCCCCAGGGAAGGATTGGCGTAGAGCACCGTGCCGTCGAGCGAGGTGGTCACCGCCCCTTCGGTCATGGCCTCCACGATGATCCGATAGGCGTGCTCGGCCCCCTTCAGGGTGTAAACCCGCGGCCCGTCCGGCCCGTGGATGACCACGGCATCCACCTCGCCGGAGGCCAGCGCCCGGCACGTCTCTTCCGATTCGGCGAGCCGCGCCTTCAGCTCTTCGTTTTCCTCCAGGAGGGCCTGGATAGTGTCGATGGTTTCGTGTTCAGTCATTCTTTTTCGGTGGATTCTTCTGGGGGCCGGATATCCAGGCCGACGAGAATCTTCTCCTCGTCGGACATATCGCCGATGAGCTTGCGCAGAGGGGGCGGCAGCTGCTTGATCAGGGTGGGCGCGGCGATCACCTGCTCCTTTTCCAGCAGCTCCGGATGCTGATAGATGTCGATCACCTCCAGCTCGTAGCGGCCTTTCAGGTGCTCTTCGCAAAAACCCCGGATGTTCTCGATGGCACGCGAGGAGCGGCCCGTGGCCCCGCTCACGTAGAGCTTGAGCACGAATTTCTGGTCGGCCATGCGCTCCAGGGCCTCTTCGAATTCCGCCAGTGAATCCTGATGATCTTTTTCTGTCATGAAATGCCCTTACGGAATGGGGGGCCGCACATCGAGCCCGACCAGGACACGCTCGGTGCTGGAAAGATCGCCGATAATCTTCTTGATGGGCTCCGGCAGCTTGCGCACCAGGGTCGGGATGGCCAGGATCTGGTCGCCTTGGGCCAGCTGCGGATTTTTGAGCAGGTCGATCACCTCGATATGGTACTGCCCCCTGAGGTGCTCCTCGCAGATCTTCTTGAGGTTGGCGATCGCCGTGAGTGATTTGGGAGTCTGGCCAGCGACGTACAGGCGCAGCTCGTATTTGGCTTTCTTGCTTCCTCTCCGGAGGGCGCCGGTCTCCCCAACCGTCCCGACCCTCTCCGCGTTTTCCTTGCTTTTGTTTTCAGCCATGATGCTTCTCCTTGCCCCGGCCGCGGCCGGTTGATCCCGCACGCTCATCCACCGCATCGGCCCGGCGCAGCTCCTCCTGGCGCCGATTGCTCACCGAGCGGGCTTTATCGCGAAGCTCCATCTGTGCCAGGGCCATCTTGAGGTCCTCTTCCTCCTGATCGAGCTGGGTTTGGAGGGTCGCGATCTGGGACTCGATCAGCCGCCGCTGCCGCTCGTGGGCGCGCCGCCGCTGCTCGATCTCCTGGCGGCGGGCCAGGGCCTCGGCCCGGTCTTTCGCCTCCTGGGCCTCCCGGGCGGAGCCGGTGAAAACCAGCCCCTCGCCGATGTAGACATTGGTCAGCTCGATGCCTCGGTCGGTGATCAGGAATTCCCGTACCTGGTTGGAATGGGCCATGCCCCGGGATTTCAAGATGAACAGGGTGCGGTTGCGCTCGCCGCTCATCTCCACGGTGCGGAGCAGGAGCCAGGTGTCGATGAGCGAGGAGATGGCCACCTCGGTTTCCTCCGTGCTTTCCGGATGGGCCAGGGTGGTGAAGACCGAGGTGATGCCTTTTTCCTTGAGGAAGTCGATCAGCCGGCTCAGCATGGCGTTCACCTCCCGGGGGTTGCCCATGGCGGTCATGTTGGAAATGGGGTCCATGACCACCGCCGCCGGCTGGAACGCCTCGATCGCGGCATGCATCCGCACCAAATGCATCTCCAGGCCGTACACGGTGGGCCGCGCGGCCTCGAACCGGAGCAGCCCCTGCCCGGTCCACGCCCCGAGATCGAGGCCGATGGCGGCCATGTTGCGCTTGATCTGCGGCTCCGATTCCTCGAAGGCGAAGTAGAGGCACCGCTCGCCGCTCCGGCAGGCGGCCGCGGCAAAGGAGGAGGCGAAGGAGGATTTGCCGCTGCCCGCGGTCCCCGAAATGAGAATGGAGCTCCCCCGGTAATAGCCGCCGGCCAGCATGGTGTCCAGCCGGGAGATGCCGCTGGAGACCCGGTCGGTGCTCACGTGGTGACGCAGCTCCACCGCCGAGATAGGCAGGATGGAGATCCCCTGCCGTTCGATCAGGAACGGATACTCGTTGGTGCCGTGATAGGAGCCGCGGTATTTGACGATCCGCAGGCGCCGGGTGGAGATCTGCCCGCTCACCCGGTGGTCGAGCAGGATCACGCAGTCCGAGACGTACTCCTCCAGCCCGTGCCGGGTGAGGGTGGCTTCGTCCAGTCCCCGCTCGGCGGTGATCATCGCGGTCATCCCCCGGCCCTTGAGCCACCGGAAGAGCCGCCGCAGCTCGGCCCGAAGAATCGCCTCGTTGGGCAGGCTCGCAAACAGGGCCTCCAGGGTGTCGATCACGATCCGCTTGGCCCCGATTGAATCGATCAGATAGCCCAAGCGGACGAAAAACCCCTCCAGATCATACTCGCCGGTGACCTCCAGCTCTGACCGCTCGATATGGACATGGTCGAGCAGGAGCTTTTTGCGGGCTGCCAGGTCCGCCAAATCAAACCCCAGGGAGGCCACGTTTTTGGTCAGCTCCTCAGGCCGCTCCTCGAAGGCAACGAAAACGCCGGGCTCGCCGTACTCGACCGCGCCCTTGACCAGGAACTCCATGGAAAACAGGGTCTTGCCGCTTCCAGGGCCGCCGCATACCAGGGTGGGCCGGCCCCGGGGCACTCCGCCCTCGGTGATCTGGTCGAATCCGGAGATGCCGGTGGGACTCTTGGGGAGCTGCGGCAGCGATGGTTCCTGGTCCGCCGCTGGTTTCTCGGCCATGACTTCCTCCCGTGGCGATGGGGTGGGGGCAATTTGAAAATAATCGGTGCCCTACTTCGGCGCCACAGTTAATTTACCAATTCCGGAATGGTATATCCTTAAAAAGACGGGAGAGCCTCGGCCTCATTTATCATGGGAACCTAAATCGAGCCCTGACAGAACCTGCTCTGTCCTGGAGAGATCGCCGATCACCTTCTTGATGGACGATGGCAGCCTGCGCACCAGAGTCGGGATGGCCAGGATCTGATCGCTTTGGGCCAGCTGGGGGTTTTTCAGCAGATCGATGACCTCGATGGTGCATTGATTTTTCAGGTGCTCCCTGCAGATTTTCTTCAGGTTGCCAATGGCGGCAAGCGATTTCGGCGTTACCCCGGCGATATAGAGACGCAGCTCGTACATGGATCGCCCCCGGTGCTCTCCGTTTCCTGGATTATCCCCGAACATCCTGGTGATTTCCTTTCAAGGCCATGTACCACCTTAATGTTGCCACAGGCTAATTGTGGAATTCTAGGTGAAAAGCATTTTCGGGTTCGCGAGAAAATAAGTCGAATTCAAAGTACTCACTCCCTGCCGCCACACAGATGTGGCGTGTCCCTCCCCGGAGCAGCATGGTATAATCCCCTTTCTTCGGCCCGGATCAACTCCCTTGCGGAGCCGATCATCTCCCCATGCCTTCACGCGCCTCCAACCCCCAGCTCCCCCTGCTCGGTCCCCGGCCCCGCCGGGCGAAGCCCCAGTACATCTCCGCCTCCCGGCGCACCGACCTTCCCCGTTTCTTCCACCGGGAATTCTTCGCCGCCTGGAAAGCGGGCGAGGTCTCCTATGACGGCGGGTACGGGCGGAGCTACACCGTCTCTCTGCGGACCGAGGAGGTGCTCGGCTACATCTTCATCTCCAAGGATTACGCCCCTTTCCTGGCCGACCCCCGCTTCGGCCGGCTCTATGCCGAAAACAACGCCATCTTCCACTTCACCCTGAACGACTGCCCGGAGCTGGAGCCCCGGGTGGCGCCACTCGCGGCCCGATTGGAGACGTTCTCCTGCCTCTGCCGCATGGTGGGTCCGGAGCGGGTCCTCTGGCGGTTCGATCCCGTCTGCAAATTCGCCCGGCCCGGGGGCGAGGTGCGGACGACCGAATCGGCTTTCTTCCGCCTCCTGCCGCGGTTGGCGGCGGACGGGATCAGCCGCTGCTACTTCTCCTTCATGAGCCTTTACCCCAAGCTGAAGGGGCGGCGGGCGCGGTTTTTCTCTTTCAGCGAGGAGGAAAAGCGGCGGATCGCCGCCGAAATGCTGGATGCCGCCGGCCAATACGGGATCACCTTGCACTGCTGCTGCAACCCGGAGGTGCCGGCGCTGGTCCCCGGCATCCTGCCGGCCCGCTGCGTGGATGGAGAGCTGCTCGCCGCCACCGACCGCTTCGGCCGCCACCGGGCCCTGAAGCCCCTGCCCACCCGCGCCGGGTGCGGCTGCGCCGCCTGCCGGGACATCGGCTCCTACCGCCAGCGCTGCCCCCACGGCTGCCTCTACTGCTAC
>JAJYKH010000249.1 GCA_021788685.1 Deltaproteobacteria bacterium
CCGATCTGCTCTTTGATGTGGGCGGCCTCTTCCGGGGCGGGCCAGCAGCTCACGAAGGGGATGCCGCCCACCTCGCTGCACTGCAAGGTGTCCCTGGTGTTGTAGAAGTGGACAACCTCGGAGAGCGATTTGAACGCGCCATTGTGGGTGTAGGCCTTGGTGAATCCCGGCCCCGGCCGAAGACCAACGTTCCGCAGGGTGGGGACCTTCTGCTTGCCCAGGCTGTCCGCGCTCAGATTCTCCAGCTCGCTGGAGCTGAGGCTCAGCATGGAGGCGGGGACGTAGGGCTCGGACCGCCAGGCATCGTCCGCGGCCAGCTTGGCCACAAAGCCGCCCAAACCTGTATCGATGAAGCCGGGATCGGTCTGGTAGACCGGGTTTTTCGGGTTTTTCGGCACCCCCAGGTTGTCGTACGTGAAATCGGTAAAGAGCGGCGCCGGATGGCAGGACGCGCAGTTCCCGGCCGTCGGGCTGACGAACAGCCCGAAGCCGGCCCATTCGTCGGTCGAGAGATAGCCGCCCACGTTGCCGAGCTTGCCGGCAGCGCAATCCTTCTGGCTGC
Source organism: Deltaproteobacteria bacterium (assembly GCA_021788685.1). GTDB lineage: Bacteria > Desulfobacterota > Desulfobulbia > Desulfobulbales > UBA5123 > JAJYKH01. The sequence continues at coordinate 563 of JAJYKH010000249.1, forward strand.
CGCCCGCTTTGAGGCAGGCCTGCCAGTACTCGTCGAACCGCGACGAGAACTGGTTCACCTCGGAAGAATCTTCATAGGCAGCGATGGCCAGGGCGATGCGGTCATAGCTCTTTGCCACCGCCTCCGGGGTGGAGCAGTCGATGGGCTCCCCAAAGGCTTCGGTGAAGAGGTCGGCGTAGGTGGAGGCGGCCACCGCCTCGCACACCCCGGCCATGGTGTTGTGCTGCTCCACCGGGTTCAGGAAGGGGCCGGTGGCCTGATCGGCGGACGGCGTGCCGAGGACCCACCCCGTGGCCCGGCCGTCCCAGAAGTTGCCGCCCACGAACTGATTAGTGCCCAGGTCGAAATCGAAAAGGGGGCTCAGGGTGGCATAGCCGGCGCTGGGCGGCTTGCGGTTGCCGAACACCCTCCCCTTGTAGTGGAAGGCGCCCGGATACACGGCACCGGCCCGGTTGATGCCGACGTTCGGCCCCGTCCAGCCTACGGCGGGGCCGTGGCACGCGGCGCAGGCCTGGCCTGGCGGAGAGGAAAGGCTCTTGTCGAAAAAGGCGAACTTGCCGGCGAGCGCCATGGCTTCAGAAGCCATGGCCGTTTCCGCCTGGCCCTGGGAGGCCACGACCGCGGTCAGACCGGCGGCCAAAAGGCAAAGACCTTTTCTTCTCATGGACAAAACCTCCTTCCTTGAGTTGACAGAATGGGGAAATGAATCCCCGTGGCTGCAAGATGGAATTGGCGCTTCGGAGGAGAGGATCTACTTGCCCTATTGTAGAAGATGCTGGAAGAAAAATGGAGCCCCTGAGGCATTTTTTCCGCTCCTCTTCCGGTTTGACTTGGATTCCCGCAGGTTGGTTTGACACCAGCCGGGGGCCGGGGGCAAACTGGACTGAAGGGGACCTTCTCCAGCCCCGCATCCCTCCCAGGGCGGTCCTTCCATGCCGGCCACCAACTCGGACATCGTCGAGATCTTCAACCGCATGGCCGATCTGCTCGAGATCGGCGGCGACAACCCCTTCCGGGTCCGGGCCTACCGGACCGCGGCCTGGACCGTCGCCGCCCTGCCGCACAACGTGACGGAGATGCTCGCCCGCGGCGAGGACCTGCGGGATCTTCCCGGCATCGGCAAGGACCTGGCGGGCAAGATAGCGGAGATCTGCCGCACCGGCACCCTGCCCGACTTGGCCGCCCTGGAGCGGCGGACCCCGGCCGCGCTCGTCGCCCTGATGAAGACCGCCGGGCTCGGCCCCAAGCGGATCAAGATGATCTACGACCAGCTGGGGATCACCACCGTGGAGGAGCTGCACCGGGCCGCGGCGGAGGGGCGGATCAGCGCCCTCAGGGGGTTCGGCCAGAAGATCGAGCGGCAGATCCTGGAAGGTACGGGCCAGCCCCCGGCGGCGGAGCGGCTGCAGCTGATCTGGGCCGAGGAGAAGGCCGAGGCCATAGCGGCCCACCTGCGGGGATTCCCGGGGATCGACCGGATCATGGTGGCGGGGAGCTACCGGCGGCGGGCGGAGACCGTGGGCGATCTGGACATCCTCGCCACCTGCGAGGCCCCGGAAGCGGTGATGGACCGGTTCACCAAGTACGGCGGGGTGAGCCGGGTGCTCGCCCGGGGGGAGACCCGCTCCACGGTCATCGTGAGCCCCGGGGTCCAGGTGGACCTGCGGGTGGTGCCGGCGGAGAGCTTCGGGGCGGCGCTCCATTACTTCACCGGCTCCAAGGCCCACAACATCGCGGTGCGCAAGCTGGGGGTGAGGCGCAAGCTCAAGATCAACGAGTACGGAGTGTTCCGGGGCGACGAGCGGGTGGGCGGCCGCACCGAGGAGGAGGTGTTCGGGATGGTGGGGCTGCCCTTCATCGAGCCGGAGCTGCGGGAGAACCGGGGCGAAGTGGAGGCCGCGGCAGCAGGGCGGCTGCCCAAGCTCATCGCCCTAACCGATATCCGGGGCGACCTCCACGCCCACACCACGGCCACCGACGGCCGGAACACCCTGGAGGAGATGGCGGCCGCCGCCCGCGAGCGCGGCTACGAGTACCTGGCGATCACCGAGCATTCCAAGCGGGTGAGCATGGCCCACGGGTTCGACGCCGCCCGGCTCGCCGCCCGCAACGAGGAGATCGACCGCCTGAACGAGACCTTCGACGGCTTCCGGCTCCTCAAGTCCATCGAGGTGGACATCCTGCGGGACGGCAGCCTCGACCTGCCGGACTCCATCCTCGGCGAGCTCGACCTGGTGGTGGCCTCGGTCCACTACCAGCAGAACCTCTCCCGGGAGGAGCAGACCGGGCGCATTCTCCGGGCGATGGACAACCCCTGGGTGGACATCGTCGGCCACCCCACGGGCCGGCTCATCAACGAGCGCCTCCCCTACGAAGTGGACATGGAGCGGCTCATGGCGGCCGCCGCGGCCCGGGGCTGCTGCCTGGAGCTGAACGCCCATCCGGACCGGCTGGACCTGAACGACGTCCACTGCAAGATGGCCAAGGACATGGGGGTGAAGATCGCCATTTCGACCGACAGCCACAACCTGGGCAACCTCGAATTCATGCGCTTCGGGGTGGGGCAGGCCCGGCGGGGCTGGCTGGAGAAGGAGGATGTGATCAACACCCGGCCCTGGCCGGAAATGAGGAAACTGCTGCGGCGAAGAAAATGACCGAACGTTGAACATCGAACGTCCAACGGCGAATGCGTTGGGCCGGGTAGGCTGGAGAGGGGGGAGACCGTACATCGACTGAGGAGAAGCCCATGAAGAAGCAGGTCTGGCGCGGTTCGGCGGTGCTGTCGGTGCTCCTGGCGATGATCGTCTGCAGTCCGGCCCCTGCGGCGGAGACGGGCGGCCTCCGTGAGCTGAATCGTCCCGGAGAGCCGTACCATACGCCTTTGGCGGGGGAGGGGTTCCGGGGGGTGGCCTTCGGCCGCGAAGTGGTGGTGGCGCCGGAGGACCGGCGCTCCGTGAACGCCTGGACCGTAGGCGCCCAGGTGAACCTGGACGAGCCGGACGAGCGGCTGGTGATTCCCTTCGGCTCCGTCTACCTCTGGCGGCATCCCGACGACCATACGCTGTTCCGGGCCGAGCTGGCCGGGCTCTACGACGACGTTCTCTATGCCCGGAGCCCTTCCGGCTGGGGACCGTTCGAGTTGGTTCTTTCCTTCCAGAACTACACCCTGCCGTTGGATCGCTCCGAAGTCGTCGATGGGGAAAAGCTCCAAGACGAGCAGCTCACCTGGGGCTACGTGCGGCCGGGCTTCGGCCTGGGGTACCGCCGCCAGACCTGGCCCGGGAACGAAGACAACATGTTTGCCCTCGACTTCCTGGTCGAGCCCTCCTATTCCTATTACAGCAAGGGCAGCGACGCCGCCGCCGGCTTCGTCCCGCCGCAGGACACGAGCGAGCTGCGCGGGGTCCTCCAGCTCCGCTGGGATTCCCTGGTCCGCAACATCCTCTCCCTGCCGCACCGGGGGGTCGCCCTGCGCGCCGATGCCGTGTACGGCCACCGTCACGACTGGGGGCGGTGGGGACTGCCGCCCGAGCTGGAGGAAACGGGGGGGCGCGATTACCGCTATGTGACGGGCTACCTGCTTGGGGCGGGCGGGGTGCCGTTCGTGAAGAGCGAGCGCCACCGCCTGCTCGGGGCCTTCTACGGGGGGGCCGGCAGCAATCTCGACCGGTTCACCGCCCCCCGGGTGGGCGGCGGCCCGGAGCCGCTGGGAGAGGAGTTCGGCTCCACCGCCATGCCGGTCCTGCCGGGCGCGGCCATCCATGAGTTCTTTCCGGACCACTATGCCATTCTCATCGGGGAATACCGCTGGGAGCCGATCTTCTTCACCTATTTCCACGTGCGGGCGGCGGTGGCCCGCCTCGACCGGCTGCGGCGGAACGATACGGGCGGGATCTACCACTCGACCGACGACTTCGCCGCCCTCGGCATGGGCATCACTACGGGCTTCTTCTTCAAGTTGCGGCTGTGTCTGGATTACAGCTACAACACCGGCGTGATCCGCGACCACGACCACGGCGGCAATGAGGTGGTCCTGCGGGTCTCAAGGCCGTTTTGAGCGGGAGGGGAGGCTGACACTTGACAGCGGGGGGTAGAATCGTC
>JAJYKH010000250.1 GCA_021788685.1 Deltaproteobacteria bacterium
TTTCCGAGGGGGTTGTCATGATGGTGCCAGGGCTCTTTTGGCGAGGGTGCCAGGGCTCTTTTGGCGAGGTTATTTAGCTTATTGTGCTGTATTGATATTAGCTTTTCATGTTGCATGATAAGGCGCTTTTTGTGCGAGCACAAGTTTCGCGTTTTGGTCGGCTGTCTGGTTAACCGCCTGGAAGAGGCGTTCAGGTAACTCCGTCCGCATTTCTACGCGGCGGCAGGACATTTTACTTGATCGATTAAACATTAATCACTATGATTAATAGGTAATCAGAGCAAACAGGATCGCCCGATTGACATCAAGCTCGGATAGAGGAGGATCAACATGGCTCAGACTGCATCCAAAGTGCTAACCGCGCACGTCCCCCTTTCACTGGCCGAGAAGGTCGATCAGATGGCCGCACGGCTGGAGCGCTCGCGTGGTTGGATCATGAAACAGGCCTTGTCGGCCTGGATCGACCAGGAGGAAGAGCGCGAACGGCTGACCCGAGAGGCCCTCGCCGACGTGGACGCTGGCCGCGTCATCGACCATCAGGCCGTACAGGCATGGGCGGATAGCCTGGGCACCGACGAACCGTTGCCAGTGCCGCGCTGATGGAACTGAAGTGGACCAGCAAAGCGCTTTCCGACCTGGCGCGCCTTTACGAATTCCTGGCCCCGGTGAACCGGCAGGCCGCGGCGCGAACCGTGCAGGCGCTTACCAAGGCCCCGACCGTTCTGCTGACCAACCCGCGCATCGGCGAACAGCTCTTTGAGTTCGAGCCCCGTGAGGTGAGGCGACTGCTTGCCGGGCATTACGAGATGCGCTACGAGATCCAGGAATCAACCATCTATGTGCTCCGGCTGTGGCACACCCGAGAGGACCGCTGAAATGGCGAGCGGCGGCTTGCGGAAGATATTGTTTATGATGACGGCCCCTAGGCGTGGGGCTTTTTTGTGCGGACGCAAGTGTCGCGTTTTGGTTGGCTGTCTGGCTGGCCGCCCGGAAGAGGGCGTTCAGGAGGGAATGGTGTACCGGCCGGCCAGGAAATCCCTGGCCACCCGGGCCACCATCTCGTCCGAATCGAGGACCGCGTCCAGCTGCCGGGTGAAGGCGATGAGGCGGCCGACCTGCTCCAGGATCTCTTCGGCCCGCGGGCAGCTCAGGTTGGAGAGGCGGGCGATCAGGAGGTCGCCCTTGGTCTTGAGGATGAACCCGCTTTCGGCCAGCACGTCGGCCATGAGCTGGATCCGCCGGGAACGGCTGGTGATGGCGGCCGCTCCGCCCACGAAGCGGAAGTAGATGTGGTTGTTGCGGGGAGTCCCGCTGCAGTAGGAGTCGAGCACGTTGAAGTGGTACCCGAACCGGAGGCTCAGGTGGAGGTACTCCCCCGAGATGATCGCCAGGTTGGAGCCGGCCTCCCCGCCTGCTTCCGCGAGCTCGGCCGCGCGGGTGATGCCGGCGAGCAGGTCCTTGCCCCGGAGGGCCATCCCGCCCCCGTGCCAGACCCCCGGGGCCGTCATCCCCCGCAGCACCCCCCGCAAGGGCGGGGAGAGCACCTGGTCCACCTCCACCGTCTCCCCTTTTCCCGAAACCCCGCCGCCGATGTCGATCAGCAGCAGCTGCACGGGAATGGGCAGCTGCAACCGGCGGAGCGGCGATTTCCGCAGGAGCGAGGTCAGGCCGCGCCCCGCCCCCGACGCCTTGGCCACCAGCTCCTGGACTGACTTTTCGTGCATGAAGCGGATGAGATCATGGATGGTGCGGCATTTGTCGGCGGCGAACTCCTCCTCGAGTGGATTGACGAGGTGAAGGGGGGCGATGTAGCGCATGATGTACTTCTGCCGCCGGAGCTCGTAGAGCTCCCGCATCTTGATGCCGGCCTGCCGGTACTGGCGGAGGAGCCCCGGCAGGATTCCCTGGTGCACGGCAACCTCCCCCTCCTCGCCCGCCCGGAGGGTGACCTCCTGGCCGGGGGGCAGAAGGGCGGTGGCGTTGCCGGCGTTGACCACCGTGGGGAGGCCGAGCTCGCGGCAGATGGAGGCCATGTGGCTGGTGGGGACCCCCACGTCGGTGATTATGGCGGCGAGAAAGGGGATCACCCGCACGAAGTGGGGGGAGTCGTTCCGGGCGACCAGCACCGCCCCTTGGGGGACCTGGTCCAGCTCGTCGGCGTGGCGGAGGATGAAGACCGGGCCGGCGGCCGTTCCCTTCTGCACCACCAGCCCCTGGTTGCGCAGCAGGACCGGCTGGCCCGTCTCCACCGGGGGGGCCGCCTGGCCGGCCGCCTCGCCCTCCCCCGCCGCCGGTTCGCCTTCCAGCCGCAGGGACCGGGACTGGAGGAGGAAGAACCGCCCCTTGGCGTCGATCGCCCACTCGATGTCCTGGGGGGTCCGGAAGTGCTCCTCGATGAGCATGGCCTGCCGGGCCAGCTCCAGCACCTCCCCCTCGGTGAGGCAGGCCTTCCCGCGCAGCCCGGCGGGGGTGTCCACCGTCTCGATGCCCCCCCCGGGGAGGTTGACTACCATTTGCTCCTTGCGGCCCACCCGGGTGTCGATGATCTCCGGCGCCTCCCCCTTCCGCACCCGGTAGAGATCGGCGTCGGTGAAGCCGTCCACCACCGCCTTGCCGAGCCCCCAGGCGGCGCTCACGAGCATGATCTCCCGGTTTCCATCCGAGGCCGTGAAGGTCACCCCGCTCACCCTGGCCTCGATCATGGCCACGCAGCCCACCGCCATCCGCAGCTTGCCCGGATCGTACCCCAGGTGCCGCTGGTAGGCGATGGAGCCGCTCCCGAACAGGCTGGCCACCACTTCCTTGTAGGCCTGCTGCACCGCCTCCAGGGTGCAGGGGACGTTGAGGACCGTCCCGAACTGGCCGGCGAAGGAAAAGTCCCCGTCCTCCTCCTCGGCGCTGCTGCGCACCGCCAGCCGGCACTCCTGCCCCTGCAGGGACCGCATCCTGCCGACGGCATCCTCCAGGGCGACGGCCAGGGGCTCCGGGAACGAGCCCTGGCGGACCAGCTCCTGCAGCTCAGGGAGAAGGGGGTCGATGTCCGCTGCCGTGGACCCCAAATCCTGGAGGCGGGCGGCCAGCCTATTGTTGTGCCGGACGAAGAGATCGAAGGCGGCGGTGGTGAGGGCGAAGGCGGCCGGGGTCGGCAGCTTGAGGCTGTTCCGCAGCTCGGCCAGGTGATAGTTCTTGCCCCCCACTTCCTCGGCCAGGTCCCAGGTGATCTCGTCGTAGAAGAGCACCAGCCGGTCGGCCGGGGGGCCGGCGCTGGTGAGCATGCGCCGGACCAGGACATCGAGGCGGGCCTGCACCTCGCCCAGCTGGGGGTACCTGCCGCCGGTCAGGAGAGCGAAATGGCGGAGCGAGCCGCCGATATGGCCGGACAGCGCGTCGTAGGCGCGCTGGGTGTAATTGACGTCGAAGAGGTAATCGCCGCCGAGCTTTTCCCCCATGTCGGTCATCACTTCCAGGGCCTGGTTGTTGCAATCGAGGACCGCCTGGAAGTGGCTGAGCATCGTTTTCAGGTCGGAGGGGCCCTCCGGGTTCCCCCGGCCGGACAGCCGGGGAAGGAGTGCCTGCCACCATGCCTGAAAACGATTAGGCATTGACGTTTTCGTCCTTCCTCTTTTCCAGGGCCCGCTGGATGGAAGCCTTCAGCTCCTTGATCTTGACCGGCTTGGGGAAGAAATCGTGAACGTCGTCCCGCAGGGCCTCGATCGCCACGTCGAGATTGGCGAAGGCGGTGATCATGATCACCACCGTCTTGGGATAGAGCTTCTTCACCGTCCGCAGGACTTCCAGGCCGTCGATCCCCTTCATCTTGAAATCGGTCACCACCACGTCGAAGGGGCTTCCCTGCAGCCGCGCCAGGGCGGTTTCGCCGTTCAGGAAGGCTTCCACCTCGTAGCCCTCCTGCTCGAGGGAAAGCTTCGCCATATCACCCACGATTTTTTCATCGTCGATTATCATCACTTTATGCTTGTTGGACATCTGCGCACTCCTTGATTTTTTGACAGCTCGGCAGGGCGACGAAAAAAGCGGTGCCGACACCGACTTCGCTCTCGACCCGGATATTGCCGCCATGATTCTTGATGATCCCATAGCTGACCCACAGGCCAAGCCCGGTGCCGCTCTCTTCCTTAGTGCTGAAAAACGGATCGAAGATGTGATCCAGGTATTCGGGGGGAATTCCCTTGCCGGTGTCCCGGACCTCCAGCTCGACGTCATCCTGGCCCCGGAGGTGCCGGGAGGCGATCAGCAGCCGCCCCCCCGCCGGCATCGCCTGAATGGCGTTGGTCATGATGTTGACCAGCACCTGCTGGATCTGGTGCTCGTCGATGTGGACGGGCGGCAGCCCCTCGGCCAGCTCCAGCCGGGTCTGGATGTTGAAGATGTCCAGCATGTTCTGCACCAGGGCGATGGACTTCTGGATGACGTCGTTGGCCTCCGCCCTGACCAGGTGCGGCTCCTTGGGCCGCGCGTAATCGAGCAGGTTCCCGATGATCACCCGCAGCCGCTCGGTCTGCTCGTCGACCCGGTCCATGAACCCGATCCGCTCTTCCCGGCTGAGCCGGTCGTAGACCTCGGAATAGGTCTGGGCGATCATCGAGATGTTGTTCAGCGGATTGTTGAGCTCGTGGGCCACCCCCGCCACCAGGACGCCGAT
>JAJYKH010000251.1 GCA_021788685.1 Deltaproteobacteria bacterium
CTGCGTTGAATTTTTGTTCTCGAATTCCATTCGATCAGGAAGAAACATCATGAACATCGAAGTCAAAACAGCCAAAGTCCGGCCGCAATCGTATGCGGGCGACCTGGCGGTCCATTTCGTGCGGGAAGGGGAAAATGACGGGCCGGCCTCGGCCGGGGCCGAGGTGCGGGAGCTCGTGTCCCGGGCCGTGGCGGCCGGGGACTTTGCCGGCAAGGAGGGGCAGACCCTCCTGGTCTATCCCGGGGGCCGGGGGCCCAAGCGGGTCCTCGTGGCGGGGCTCGGGAGCGAGAAGGTCACCCCGGAGCTGCTCCGCAACGCCGGGGGGCGGATCGCCGCCGCGGCCGGCAAAACCAAAACCGAAAAGCTGCTGGTTACCCTGCCCGCGGCCGGGCTCCCCCCGGGGGAAGCGGTCCGGGCCCTCACCGAGGGGCTGGTCCTGGGCGCTTACACCTTCCGCAAGCACAAGTCCCAGGCGGACCCGGAGGACGAGGGCGGGGAGCTGCGGGAGATCCTCTTTCCGGCGGGCGGGGGCGCGGCGGCGCGCACTGGCATCGCCTGGGGCCGCGCCGCCGCGGCGGCGGTCTGCGCGGCCCGCGACATGGCCAACGAGCCGGCCAATTTCATGACCCCCACCCGCGTCGCCGAGCTCGCCCGCGACCTGGCCGGGCGGTATGGCCTCGCAGCGAAGGTCCTCGGCAAAAAGGAGCTGGAGAAGCTCAAGATGGGCGGCATCCTGGGCGTCAACCGGGGCTCGGCCGAGCCGCCCACCCTGAGCGTGCTCGAGTACCGCACGGGGCGGAAGGCTCCCACCCTGCTCCTGGTGGGCAAGGGGCTCACCTTCGATTCCGGCGGCTATTCGCTCAAGCCCGCGGCCGGCATGCACGAGATGAAGTACGACATGTGCGGGGCCGCTGCGGTGCTGGGGGCCATGCAGGCGGTCGGCGAGCTCGCCCCCCCCGGGCTCGACGTGGTGGCGGTGGTGCCGGCCACCGAGAACCTGGTGGGGCCGGCGGCGCTCAAGCCCGGGGACGTGATCACCCAGTACGGCGGCAAGACGGTGGAGGTGATGAACACCGACGCCGAGGGGCGGCTCATTCTGGCCGATGCCCTGGCGTACGGCATCGAACGGTACAAGCCCGATTTCGTGATCGATCTGGCCACCCTCACCGGGGCGGCCATCATCGCCCTGGGCCACCACCGCACCGGGCTGCTGGGCAACGACGACGGCTTGGCCGCGAGGGTGCTCGCCGCGGGCGAGGCGGCGGGCGAGCCCCTGTGGCGGCTGCCTCTCGGCCCCGAGTATGGGAAGCAGCTCAAGTCGAGGATCGCCGACCTCAAGAACGTGGACAAGCGCGACGGGGGCACCATCCTCGCCGCCTGTTTCCTCCAGGAGTTCGTGGGCAAGATCCCGTGGGCGCACCTGGACATCGCCGGCACCGCCTGGGATTTCACCGACAAGCCGTACATTCCCAAGGGGCCGTCCGGGGTGGGGGTGCGGACCCTGCTGGAGTTGATCAGGGGGTGGAAGTAGGGCTACTTGTGCTCGCAGGCGTGGGCGACCACGATTTTTTCGGCCATGCCGGTGCCGAGGGCCATCCGCGCGTCGTTGACCGCGACGATGAAGGGGCCGGAGGGGTGGTTGTTGATCACCTGCAGGCAGGTGCCCACCGTGAGCCCCATGGCGGTGAGGCGGGCCTGCATCTCCCGGCCGCCCAGGAGGCGGACGATCTGCACCCGTTCGCCGTTGGCGGCCAGCAGGAGGGGGATGGTGTCGTCCCGCTGGGCCATGCACTCGGCGCAGAGCCCGTAAATTTCCATTTTGTGCTGGAGGGGATGGAACTTGAGCCCCTTGGCGATGGCCATCTGCAGCCGTTCGAGCCCGGGGTCCACGAATTCCTGGATGCTGCCGCAGCGGGTGCAGATGAAATGGTCGTGATGCTGGCCCAGGTGGCGGTGCTCGTACTGGGTCTCCCGGCTCTCGAAGCTCCGCTCCTTGGCGAACCCGAACTGGCAGAACATCTCCATGGTTTCCCGCAGAAAGCTCCGGTCCCGGAGCCCGGGATTTTTTTCGAGAATGAGCTGCTCGAGCTCCGACAGGGTGACGTGCTGCTCGACGGAGAGGAAGAGGTCGAGGATGGTCAGCCGCTCCTCGATGCGGGTGGCCCCATAGGATTCGAGCACGGTCCGGAACTGTTCCAGCTCCCGCGCGTGCTGCTCGGCCGTGTGGGCGTCGCCGGCCTTGCCATTGCCGGACTTCGCCGGCCAGGTGCTCAAAAACGGAAAACGGATCATCTGTGATGCCCCTCGCAAAAAGGCTATTTGATTAACGCGAAGACGCAGAGACGCAAAGGTAACCTTTTTCTTTTAATAATCTTTTTTCTTTGCGACTTTGCGTCGTTGCGTTTTGTTTCAGGCTTTGCGAATCTGCCATCTGTGACTCGTGGGGGGGGAGGGATTATCTGCGGGAGGTCGAGGGCGGGGGCCGGACAGGCGTCCACTGCCGGTCGAGCAGCAGCTCGTGGGGCAGGAAGCGGGCCTTGTATCTCATGGCGTCCACTTCCTTGATCCAGTAGCCCAGGTAGAGGCGGCCGATCTGCCATTCGCGGCAGAATTCCAGCAGGTGGAGGATGTTGAAGGTGCCGGGGCTGCGCCGGCTTTCCTCCGGATCGAAGTAGAAATAGACCGCGTTGAGCCACGCGGCGCCGGCATCCACCACCGCCACTCCCAGCAGCCTGCCGTCCGGCAGCCGGTATTCGATCTCATAGGTGTTGGTGATGCTGCTCATGAAGAACCCGAAGTAGTACTCGTCGGCCGAGTTGCCCCGCCCGGGGTATCTGGCCCGGAGGAACCGGTTGCAGACGGCGAGCTTCTCGTCGGTGGCCTGCAGGGGCACCGCCCGGGCGGCGACGTCCCCGTTCCGCCCCCAGGCGCGGCGCTGGGAGCGGCTCGGGCGGAACTGCAGCGGATCGATCCGGATGGGCACGCATTGCCGGCATTCGGGACAGAGCATGGTGTAGAGGTTGTTGCCGCTGCGCCGGAAGCCGGCCGCCATGAACCGCTCCATCACCCGGTCCGGCACGCGGCCGAGCAGGGCCTGGTGGTAAAGGGCCATGGATGGCAGCCCGTAGGGGCAGTTGGCCGGGATGTCGTAGAAATATTTGTCGAGATCCGGCGTGATCTGCCCGGAGCCCCGCTTGTTGTCCTCGCCGGCCGACATGTTCATGTTCACCGTTTTTCCCGATGGATGGGGAGCGGCAGCCATCTCCCGCACTTACCACTCGCCGCCGGAGTTGTCAAACAGCGGGGTGCCGGAAGTATCTTTTTCCCGGGGGAAGGCCCCGTTAGTATCATCTTAGGGATATTTGCCGATGCGGATCAAGCTCGTTGCGCTCAATTGCCGCTATACCCATTCCTGCGCGGCGCTTTTTTATGTGCGCCAGGAGTTGGCGGCCCGCCTTGGCGGGGCCGGGATCGTCCTCCGCCAGTATGCCCTGAACGATCCCTATCATCCCACCCTGCTCCGGATCGCCGAGGGGCAGCCCGAGGCGATCTTCTTTTCGGTCTACCTCTGGAACGACGAGTACGTCCGGCGGCTGACCCACGACTTGCGGAAGCTGCTGCCCGGGGTGCCCGTGGTGCTGGGCGGCCCCCAGATCACGTACGGCGGCCACGGGGAGGATTTCCCGGAAAACTGCACCCTGGTCCGGGGGGAGGTGGAGGGGCTGCCGCCCGCGTTCTACCATGACCTGCAGGCCGGATGCCTGGGGCGGGAGTATGCGGCGGACCCGGCGGCGGAATTCCGCTCGCCCTACCGCGACGAGGATTTCGCCGGCGAGCTGCGGAGCCGCCAGGTTTACTACGAATCCACCCGGGGGTGCCCCTTCGCCTGCGGCTACTGCCTGTCGGCGGCCACCCGCGGGGTCCGCACCCGGGGCCTCCCCGAGGTCAAGGAGGAGCTGGCGGCCATTCTCCGCCACCAGCCGAAGACCCTCCGTTTCGTGGACCGCACCTTCAACGCCCATCCCGGCCGCACCCTCGACCTCTGGCGGTTTCTCGCCGCCCAGGGCGGGGAGACCGCCTGTCACTTCGAAATCGCCCCGGAGCTCTTCACGGAGGAGATGCTCGATTTCCTGGCCACCCTCCCGCCGGACCGCTTCCAGTTCGAGGTCGGGCTCCAGTCCACCCACCCGGCCACCCTGGCGGCGGTGAGCCGGTCCATGGACCTGGCGCGGGTCAGGGCCAACCTGGCCCGGCTGGCGGCCCTGGACACCATCCACCTCCACCTGGACCTCATCCTCGGCCTGCCCCTGGAAACCCCGGAAACCTTCCGGCGCTCGGTGAACGAGGCGCTCGCCCTGGCCCCTCACCACATCCAGATGGGGCTGCTCAAGCTCCTGCCCGGGACCCCGCTCACCGCCGCGGCCGGGGAATATGGCCTGGTGGCCCGCGAGCGGCCGCCCTACGAGGTCCTCGCCACGGGCACCATGACCGCGGAGGCGCTGGCCCGTCTCTACTGGATCGGCGAATGCATCGAGTCCTTCTGGAACAGCCGGTTCTTCCGGGCGGTCCTCGCCTATCTCCGCCGGACGGAGCCGGACCCCTTCGGCTTCTTCGAGGAGCTCACCGGGGTCTGCCGGCGGCACGGGTTCTTCGAG
>JAJYKH010000252.1 GCA_021788685.1 Deltaproteobacteria bacterium
GAGGGCCGCTTCGCTTGAGGTTGGAGGCTTGAGGCAGAACCCCTACGGCCTGCTCCGGAACGGGAAATGGGTAGGGGCGAAAGATTTTTCGCCCCTACGGGTGCCTTGGCCTCCAACCTCCAACCTTCATCCCCCCTTGACCAGCTTGATCTCCACCCGGCGGTTCGCCTCCCGGCCTTCCACCGTCTCGTTGGAGGCGACCGGGTCCTCGGGGCCTCTCCCCATGGTTTGGATCCTGTGGGCCGGAACGCCCCGGCCGATCAGAAAGCTCTTCACGGTGTCGGCCCGCGATTCGGAGATCTTCTTGTTGTAGTGGTAGAAGCCGGAGGTATCGGTGAAGCCGGTGACCACCGCCGACAGCTCCTGGTGCTCGCGCATGAGCCGGACCAGCCGTTCGAGCTCCTTGAGTGAGCCGGGCGACAGCTCGTTGGAATCGATCTTGAAGTTGATTTTGAAATGATGCAGCGGGGTGTCGCCGGCACCCCCGGCCGCCGCGGCCTCTCCGGTGGGTCCGGTCCCCTGACTGGTGGCGGCAGGCATCTCTCCCGCCGCGGCCGGCGCTCCCTTCTTCTTTTCCACCGCGCTCCCGGTCGCGGCCGCCGCAACAAGCTTCCCGGGCGCCGTCACTCCGGCCGGGTCTACGGCCTTCATCCTGCCGGCCGGTCCCTGGCCGTTCTTCCGTCCGGCCGCCTCCTTCCGGGCTGGGGCCGGGGATTTCTTCTGCCCTTCGGAAGCGCTGCCGGCCTGTTCCCCCGCCGGTCCTCCCGAACCGACGGCGAGACCGGTGGCGACCTGCGCGACCTTTTCCTTGATGTCCCCTCTGTTGTCCCGTGCTCCGGTATTGAAAAAGACCAGGCCGGTCGCCACGGCCAGCGCCGGCACCCCCAGGATGGCGGGTCGCCAGCGCCAGCGAGCGGCGCCCGCGGCTTTCATCTCGGTTCTGCTGCGCCCTCCCCACCAGCGGTTTCCCGCCGCCCGTCCCGGCGCCTGGGGCAGCTCCAGCTCCCGGGCGCATTCCTTCACGATCTTGCCCTTGATCTGCTTGAGGTCCTCCACGTAGCCGGTGAGAAGCGCCCGGTCGCAGATGATATTGACGAGCCGCGGAAAGCCGGCGGAAAAGAGGTGCGCCTGGTGGACGGCATCGCCGGTGAACAGGGGCCTGCGGGAGCCGGCGACCAGGAGCCGGTGGCGGATGTAATCGCCCACTTCCGCCTCGGTCAGGGTGGGGATGTGGTAGTTGACGCTGATCCTCTGGCGGAGGGCCTTGTTGCGGGGGTCCTCCAGCACCTGGTTGAGCTCGGTCTGGCCGACGAAGAAGATGTTGAGCAGCTTGGCCTGCTGGTTCTCGATGTTCGAAAGCAGCCGGATTTCCTCCAGCAGCTCATGGGTGAGGCGCTGGGCCTCGTCAATGATGAGCAGCACCTTCTTGCCGCTGTCGGCCGTCTGCTGGAGGAACCGGCTGAAGTGGAGGAGAAAGTCGACCTTGCTCGCGACCGGCTCCTGGATGCCGAAGGCCGTGGCGATGTACTGAAAAAACTCCAGGCGGCTCAGGGCCGGATCGGACATGGTGGCCACCACCACGTTCTCCTCCATGCTGCTCAGCAGGGCGTTGATCAGGGTGGTCTTGCCGGTGCCGATCTCGCCGGTGAGGAGAAGAAAGCCCTTGTTGTCGCGGATGCCATACTTGAGGGTGGCAAGCGCCTCTCTGTGCTTTTCGCCCAGCCACAGGAACCGGGGATCGGTGTTGATCTGGAAGGGCTTGTGCTTGAGACTGTAGTAATCCAGGTACATGGGGTGGTCCTTCCCCTCGGGGGGTGAGAGTTGCCGGCCGCACGGCGGGAAGCCGGACGGGCGTAACTGATCACAGGGCCGGAAACGCCAGCGATTAGCGTCGGCCGCAGTGCCGGCAACGCGGCCTGTGAGGCTGTGATCGGGTACGCCAACAGGCCGCTGGCCAAGCAGATTCGGCGCCAGTGATCGCTTACGGACGGGCCGCTCCTTCAAAATTACACAACAACGGCTTTTTGCTTGTCAAGCGAAAAGGGGACCGGGTCTCATTGGGGCGGGGGAGCTTTCATCGGCGATTCCATCGTATTATGGCCGGGGCGCGAGAACGAGACCCTGCCCTCCCTTGTCTTCGGCGAACCCCGAGCCGGTGGCGAGAAAGCGGCGGCTTCCCGAGGGTCCCAGAAGGAGAAGGTCCGCCTTGCCGTCCCCGTTGAAATCGCCGGCCAGCTCCCGGTCGAAGGGGGTGAGGTCCCAACCCGGAAAGCGGTCGAAACGGAGCCAGGAGGTGGTAAAGGACCGGCCGCTGGACACCAGGAGGCCGATGGATTCGTCGCTGCGGATCAGGACATCGTCCCGGCCGTCGCCGGTGAAGTCCGCAACCAGGAGCCGGTCCTGCCAGCCGAGGCGCCAGGGGCCCAGGTGCTGCCGCTTCATCCACTCCACCTCCATTTTTCCGTCTTCCATCGCCCAGAGGGCCAGCTCCCCGTCCCTGCGGGTCAGGATTTCGCTGCGGCGGCCGCCGGTGAAACGGCCCACATAATGCTCGTCCCCGGACGAGAGCTCCCAAGGCCCCACGCGGCCGGCGGCGGTCCAGGCCAGCTCCAGCCGGTTGCCGCGGGAGCGGAAAACCGCCGCCGCCGTTCCCCGCCGGACCAGGACGTCGGCCCGGCCGTCGCCGTCGAAATCGCCCACGTAAAACCGGTCCGCCGGCCCGAAGCGCCACTTCCCGAGCCGCGGGCCGCTCCGCCAGGCACCGGTCAGCCTGCCGCCCTTGGCGAGCAGCAAGCCAACCTGCTTCCCATCGAACACCAGCAGGTCGCCCTTGCCGTCGCCGTTGAAATCACCCGGCCAGGACCGGTCGTCCTTGCCGAGCTGCCAGGTACCGACCCGGTCATGGGCGATCCAGTGCAGCCGCGGCTTGCCCCCGTTGACCTTGAAGATGCCCAGCCAGTGTGAATTTTCCAGGACCAGCTCCCCCACTCCATTGCCGTCCACGTCCACCAGGTGCGCCAGGCAGCGGCCGGGCAGATGGTACTTGCCCAGCCAGGCGGCGGGCAGCCATTCGCTTTGCCAGCCGTTCTTGCGGCTGCGCAGCAGCCCCAGGCGGCCCCGCTGCTGGAGGAAGAAACCGGCGGCGCCGCGGCCCCGGGCGAGCAGGCCCCCGGTGCGCAGCGGCTCGCAGGCGGGGGAGGCCGCCAGCAGCCGGCGGGAACCGGTCACCGCGCCCCGTTTGCCGGCGGGAATGGCCCCGGGACCGGTCACCCCCACCACCTGGTGGCTGCGGCTGCCGATCACCGGAGCGCCGGCCATCTCGATCGGGGCATCGCAGGTGAGCCCGAGATTCCCGTCGCCGCTCGACCCCTCGGCGCGGCACCCGTCGAAGATCCGCTTGGCGCCCCCGCCCGGGTGGCCGATCACCGCCAGCGGCTCCCCGGCCTCGGCCAGATCGTCGGCCAGGTCCAGGTACCCCCAATCGTAGCCCGGCTCGTCCGCCACCCGCACCAGGGCATACCCGAGCTTCCGGTCGATCTCGAGGACCTTTTGGCAGCGGTAATCGGCCGTGGGCAGCGGCCGCCCCCGGCGGTCCTCCTGGTGATTGAACCGGGCGACGGTGCCCTCCGGCAATCCCTCGTTGGGGATGCAGCTCGCGGCGGTGAGCAGGAGGTCGGGTCCGACCAGGAACCCGGTGCAGAAGGATTTTTTGCCGGCCGCCAGGGAGGCCACCGCGGCGGCGGCATGGGCCAGGGGGCTGGCCGGCGAAAACCGGCCCGGGGAATGGTCCGGCGGCAGGCCTGCGGCTGGTTCGGGTACGGTTCCGATAAGCTTGGACCGCAGGCAGGATAAGGACCGAGCCCAGGGATCGGGGGCAACCGGCGGCAGCCCCCGCGGCAGGAGCGAGGGGTCGAGGCCGAGGGCCAAAAGGGTCGAGGAATCGAGGCGGCCGGTCACCTCAAGCTGCCGTTCTGCCTGGAGGCCGCGCAGGGCTTCCTGCATGGCGATGCCGTAGACCGGCCCCCGCCGGTACCGCCCTTTGGCCTTGAGGGCCGCGGCCACCTTCTTGAGGAGGGGCCTCGGGTAGCCGATCGTCCCGGGGGCCTCGTAGCCCTCGGCCTCGCCGCCGGCGAACGGCGGCCCCGGCGCCAGCGCCCGCGGCGCGCACCCGGCGCCGATCAGCAGCAGGACCAGTCCCGGCCACCAGCGCCGGACCCACCGGCCTCTCCTTTCCCGTGAAGCCATGACCGCCAAAGCCCCCCGCGGGCCGGAAACCCGGCCGGCCTTGAAACGATTTCAGATGGATATGCGCCTTCATTGTAGGGGATCGGTAACGCCGTTGACAAGCACGGTCAAAAAACATTTTTTTTCGACCACGAAGGACACGAAGAACGGTTCTGGCGGGACAGAAAAACCGGTTTTCACCACGAAGAGCGCGATGGATCATGAAGATACATACCGGCTGCCAGGGTGCAATTCGCCTTGACGGCCGTTCCGGCCATCTGTTCCGATGAAAGTGGGCTCCCAGGCAAACGTCTGCCGCCCCATCCGTCACCCGCGTCCGAGGAGAGAACATGGAGATCACCATCACCGAGCACAAGAAGCTTCAGGACATGTGCGACTGCTATCTGGAAACCGACTAGATC
>JAJYKH010000253.1 GCA_021788685.1 Deltaproteobacteria bacterium
CATGATGGTCGGCACGAAGTAGAGGCTGATCCGGTCGGCGAGGTTGGCGATGGGGGCCTTCGTGCCCTGCGCCTCCCGCACCAGGCGGATGATCCGGGCCAGGGTGGTGTCCTCCCCCACCCGCTCCGCCCGCACCCGCAACGCCCCGTTCCTGTTGAGGGTGGCGCCCGTCACTTTGTCCCCCTCTTCCTTGGAGACGGGCAGGGACTCCCCGGTGAGCATGGATTCGTCCACGCTCGAACGGCCGGACACCACCGAGCCGTCCACCGGGATCTTCTCGCCCGGCCGCACCAGGAGCAAGTCGCCCGGCTCGATCTCCTCCACCGGGATCCGCACCTGCTCCTCGCCCCGGAGAAGCGTCGCCTCGGCCGGGGCCAGCTCCATGAGCTGGCGGATGGCGTCGGAGGTATGCACCTTGGAGCGGGCCTCCAGGAACTTGCCCAGCGAGACCAGGGCGATGAGCACGCCCGCCGACTCGAAGTACAGGTCCATGGCCCTCGCCATGGGATCGATCCCCAGTCCGATCTCCACCGTGTTCCAGCCGGAGTAGACGAAGGCGGCGCCGGTGCCCACCGCGATGAGGCTGTCCATGTTGGGCGCCTTGCGCCACAAGGCGGGGAGGCCGACGAGGTAGAAATTGCGGCCGCTCCACATCACCGGCAGCACCAGGAGGAGCTGGACCAGCGCGTAGCCGAGCGGATGGTGATGGGGATTGATCGCGGCCGGCAGGGGCAGCCCCAGCATCTCGCCCATGGCGATGAGCAGGAGCAGGCCGGCGAAGGTGAAGGAGGGAATGAGCCGCTTCTTCATGGCCGCGAGCCGGGCAGCCATCTCCTCCTGCTGGCGGGCCACGGCGGAGGCGCCGGGCGCAGCGGCGGTCTTGGCCTCGAACCCCAGGCGGTTGATCGTCTCCCGGATCTGCCGCTGGCTCACCACCCCGGGGTCGAAGCGGATCAGCCCGGTTTCCGCGGCCAGGTTGATGGCGGCGCTCGCCACCCCCGGGGTGCTCCCCAGCACCCGTTCGATCCGGGCGGCGCAGGAGGCGCAGGTCATGCCCTTGATGTCGAGGGTCAGCTCGATCTCCTTTTGGGGTTTCACCAGCTCGAAGCCGATTCCCGCCACCTTGCCGGCAATGGCGTCCAGGTCGAGCACGGCGGGGTCCCACTCCACCTCCATGGTCTCGGCGGCCAGGTTCACCGCCACCTTGCGGATTCCCGGCTCCTGGGAGAGGACCCGCTCGATCCGGGAGGAGCAGGCGGCGCAGTGCATCCCTTTGATGCCCACCTGCCGCCGCTCGGTTTCTCCCGTGCCTGAAATGGCGCTTCCGGCCGACTGATTGGCTTCTTCCATGAACGTATCCGCTCGAATGTGATAGGCTATTGATTGAGCTTGTAATCTAAAAGAAATCTCATTAATCTGCCAGATTTAATCTTTTCCTTAAATAGTCACGATAATCCTGCTCAGGAGGAAAGACAATGCCGGTCGTCACAGTGAAGGGAATGCGGTGCCAGCACTGCGTGGCTTCGGTCACCAAGGCGCTGACCGAGGTCGACGGGGTGAAGGACGTGGCGGTGAGCCTGGAGAAAGGCGAGGTGATCTACACCGAGACCAAGCCCGTGGACATGGCCGAAGTGAAGGCGGCCATCAACCGGATCGGCTTCGAGGCGGTATAGAGGATCTCCCCTCAATACAGACGATGCCTGAAAAGCCAGCCAGCCGCGGCCAGGCTCACCAGGCCGATCGCCGCCATGGGCCAGTATTGCGGCCAGAGCAGGCCGATGGAGTCCCCTTCCAGGAAAACCCCACGGATCACCAGCAGGAAATAGCGCAGGGGGTCGAGCAGGGTGAGGTGTTGGATCAGCGGCGGCATGTTGGCGATGGGGGTGGCGAATCCCGAGAGGATGATGGCCGGGACCAGGAAGAGAAAGGCCCCCAGCAGCCCCTGCTGCTGAGTGACGGCGATGGAGGAGATCATCAGACCGACGCCGATGGCCGAAAGAAGAAAGAGGAAGAGCCCGGCATAGAGGGCCGGAAGGCTGCCGCGCAGTGGGACATGGAACCAGGCCACGGCCATGAGGATGATGAAGCTGCCTTCCGCCGTCCCGATGATGAAGCCGGGGAGCACCTTGCCGAGCAGGATCTCCAGCGGCCGCAGGGGGGTGACCAGCAACTGGTCGAAGGTCCCCGCCTCCCTTTCCCGGGCCACCGAAAGAGAGGTGACAATCAGCGTCACCACCAGGGTCAGCAGCCCCACGATCCCCGGGACGATAAACCAGCGGCTCTCCAGGTTGGGATTGAACCAGGCCCGGAGGTCCAGGCGGGCGAGCGAGGCCGGTGAGCCGTGGGCCTTGGCCCAGCTTTCGTTGAAATCGGTCACGATGCTCCGCACGTAGCCGACCAGGACCGCGGCGGTGTTGGAGTTGCGGCCATCGACGATGAGCTGGAGCGGGGCGGGACGGCCGAGCAGCAGGTCCCGGGTGAAATGGGGGCCGAGGCGCAGCACCATCAGGACCCTCTTGCCGTTCACCAGGGGCGGGATCTGCTCCTCATGGCCCAGCGCGCCTGCCAGCCGGAAGATCGGGGAGCCTTCGAAACGGGCCAGGATCTCTCGGGAGGCAAACCCCTGGTCCTGGTTGAAGACGGCGTACGGCACCCGGTTGAGATCGTAGGTGGCGGCGTAGCTGAAGACCAGGAGCTGGACCAGGGGCGGGACGATGACCACGAAGCGGCTGCGCTTGTCCTTGAGGAGCGCCAGAAGCTCCTTTTTCGTGAGGGCGACAATCCGGCGCCACATGGGGCACTCCTGGGTTCAATGTTGGATGCGGAGGGATGGAAGCCTTTTCATGGTGCACGATTTCGAGAGCACTTACTGAAGCCGCTTCCTCGTCTTCCGCCGGACCAGGATCAGGAAGAAGGCCCCCATGGCGAGCAGGGCCAGCCCGTTGAGGAGGACCACCGGCCAGATGTTTCCGGCCAGGAAGACCGTCTGCAGAATGGCAACGTAGTAGCGGGCCGGGAGGATGCGGGTCAGGAGCTGGATCGGCGCGGGCATGCTGTTGATGTCGAAAATGAAGCCGGAGAGAATGAAGGCCGGAAGAAAAGTGGCGACGATCGCCACCTGCCCTGCCACGAACTGGCTGCGGGCCACGGTGGAGATGAGCAGGCCCATGCCCAGCGCAGTGAGCAGAAAGAGGGCGGAGGCCGCCAGGAGAACCCACAGGGAGCCGCGCAGCGGGACCGCGAAGAGCCAGACCGCCATGCCGACCGAAAAGAGCAGGCCACCCATGCCGAGCAGGAAATAGGGGATGAGCTTGCCGAGCAGGATTTCCGGGACCCGCACCGGGGTCACCAGCAGCGCCTCCATGGTCCCGCGCTCCCATTCCCGGGCGACCACCATGGCGGTGAGCAGGGCCCCGATCAGGGTCATGATGACGGCCACCAGGCCGGGGACGAGAAAATCCCGGCTGCGCAGCCCCGGGTTGAACCAGACCCGCTGCTCCAGCTTCACCGGGAAGTACGGACCACCTTTAGAAGCAGCGGCCTGCCAGTTGCTCCACACTCCCTGGAGATACCCCTCGATGATCCGGGCGGTGTTGGCGTCCACCCCGTTGACGAAGACGCCGATTCCGGGGGCTCCGCCCGCCAGGACCTTGCGGCTGAATTCGTCCCGCAGCCAGACGATTCCGTCCACCTCCCCTCTTTGCAGGGCGTTTTCCGCAGCCCGGACGTCCGAATAGCCCCGGGGATCGAAATACTCCGACTGCGCGAGCCCGGCGGTAAAGGCGGCCGTCTGGCGGGTCGGCTGCTCCACCACCACGGCGAGGGGCACGTGAGTGGCGTCCAGGGAGACCCCGTAGCCGAAAATGAGGAGCAGGATCAGCGGCAGGACGAAGGCGATGCCGATGCTCGAAGGGTCGCGCAGGATCTGCAGGGCCTCTTTGCGCACCAGCCCCTTCAGCCGCATCGACCGGCCGCCGGCTCCACCGCCTCGCGTTGGCGCCGCGGTTTCACCCTTCATGCGCCGGCCTCCGGGTCCCCTGCCCCTCGATCAGGGCGATGAAGGCGTCCTCCATGGTCGGCTCGGGCCGTTCCGGGGTGCGGAAGGGCGCCTTTGTCTCTTCCGGCGTTCCCTCGGCCAGGATCTTCCCCTGGGCCATGACCACGAGGCGGTCGCAGTATTCCGCCTCCTCCATGAAATGGGTCGTCACCAGCACCGTCACCCCTTCTTCGGCCAGAAGATTGATCCGGTGCCAGAACTCCCTGCGCGCCAGGGGGTCAACTCCGGAGGTCGGCTCGTCGAGGAACAGGATCTCGGGTTCGTGCATCAGGGCCGCCGCCAGGGCCAGCCGCTGCTTGAAGCCAAGGAGCAGGTCGCCGCTGGTGCTCCCGGCGAGGGGACCGAGCTCGAGCTCCTCCAGGGCCCAGGCGATCCGTTCACGCTGGATCTTGCCGCGCAGGCCGTAGGCGCTGCTGAAGAACCCGAGGTTTTCCAGCACTGAAAGATCGGCATACAGGGAGAAGCGCTGCGCCATGTAGCCGATCCGGGCCCGCGCCGCGGCCGCCGCGGTGCGCAGGTCCCGGCCCGCCACCCGCAGCTTCCCTTCCGAGGCCGGCAGCAGCCCGCAGAGCA
>JAJYKH010000254.1 GCA_021788685.1 Deltaproteobacteria bacterium
CGGGGCCTCAGTGTACTCGGGGTGGGCGGAAAACGCGAAGTGACCGATCTCGTATGGGAACTTGCCCCCTTCCGGCTTGAAGTGGAGGGTGATCCAGCGGATGTGGTGATCGGTCTTGTTGGGGTGGGCCACCTCCTTGCCGATGGCCACCTTGATGTCGAACATCTCGCCGGCCGTCACCTGGTCGGGACAGTCGATCACCGGCACGTGCTTTTCGGTTTTCCAGTCCGCGGTCTGGTAAAGCTCGCCCATCTTACCCATTTCATCTTCCTCCTGGTCTGTGGTCAGCGTGGGGACGGCGGCTGCGACTTCTCCGCCCGGGAACACACGGCCGCCGCTCCCCATGATTCCAAAGGATTACCGGGCACTACCCTTCATTACACACTCCCGCCCCTTCCCCTGTCAAGGGAGCCCCGAATGTCCGATTGGCCTGGGCCGCCCCTTCCCCAGCCTCCATTCTTGACGCGGCCTGGCCGTTTCCCCTAGTCTAAAAAGGGATGCGGCTGCAGGCTCACGGATTCAGGGGCGAGGCGAAGGAGGGTTTGGAATTATGGAAGAACGGCTGGCGGCCCTGGCCCGCAACCTTTGGTGGACGTGGCACCCGGAGGCGGTGGAAGTCTGGCGCGGGATCGACCCCGAGCTGTGGCGGCAGTGCCGCCATTCGCCCGTGACCTTCATGCGCCGGCTCGGCCGCGAGCGGCTGGCCCGACTGGGCGATGACCCCGCGTTCCGGATCAAGCTCCACCGGGTGACCTCCGACCTCCAGCGCTACCTCCACCGCGCCACCACCTGGGGCAGCTCCAACGCCGGGCCGCTCCGGGCCAGGCCGGTGGTCTATTTCTGCGCCGAGCTCGGCATCCACGAATCCATGCCCCTTTACTCCGGCGGTCTGGGAGTCCTGGCCGGGGACCTTCTCAAGAGCGCTTCGGACCTCGGCATCCCCATGATCGGCATCTCCCTCTTTTACCGGGAAGGCTATTTCCGGCAGCGGCTCTCGGAGACGGGGGGGCAGATTGCCGATTACGAAACGATCGATCCCGGGGACCTTCCCCTGGTTCAGGTCAATGACCCGGCCGGCAAGCCGCTGGTCATCGAGCTGCCCATCCAGGGGGAACGGGTGAAGGTCGGCGCCTGGACCGCCGACCTGGGGCTGGTGCCGGTCTATTTTCTCGACATGGCGGAAGCCTTCCGGGAAATGGGCATCCAGGAGCTGGGGCTGCGGCTTTACGGCGGCGGTGAGGCGGTGCGGCTGACGCAGGAGATCATTCTCGGGATCGGCGGCATGCGGCTGCTTCTCTCCCTAGGCATCCAGCCGGGGGCCATCCATCTCAACGAGGGCCACTGCGCCCTGGCCCCGCTCGAATACGCCCGCCATCTCATGGCCGAGCACGGGCTGAGCTTCGAGGCCGCTCGCCGCCAGGCCGCCGGGCGGACGGTGTTCACCACCCACACCCCGGTGGCGGCGGGCCACGACCGGTTCGCGCCTGAGCTGGTGGAGCATCTGCTCGGCTCCTACCGCCAGGAGCTGGGGATCGGCCCCGAGGAGCTGCTCGCCCTGGGGCGGATCGACCCGCAGAACCGGATGGAGTCCTTCTGCATGACCGTGCTCGCCCTCAAGATGGCCAGCCGGGCCAACGCGGTCTCCTCCATTCACGGCAAGGTGAGCCGGGACATGTGGCGGGGGCTCACCCCGGAGCGCCCGTGCCAGGAAGTGCCCATCGGCCACATCACCAATGGCATTCACGTCCTCGGCTGGCTGGCGCCGTTGATGCAGGAGCTGTTCCACCGCTACTTTCCCCCCGACTGGCAGCAGCGGATCGGCCGGGAGGAGGTGTGGCTCCACATCCAGTCCATCCCGGACGAGGAGCTGTGGAACACCGTCTTGCTCATGAAGACCAGATTCCTCCGGTTCCTGCCCCGGGAGCCGCATCGGGCCTGGCCCCAGAACGCCCGGCTCAACCCGCGGGCGCTCACCATCGGCTTTGCCCGGCGCTTCGCCGCCTACAAGCGGGCCGACCTGCTCCTGGCCGATCCCGCGCGGCTGAAAAAGCTGCTGACCGATCCCGCCCGCCCGGTCCAGATGATTTTCTCCGGCAAGGCCCATCCCCGGGACGAGGAGGGCGGCGAAATGCTCGGCCGGGTCTACCGCTTCGCTACCGACCCGGAGCTTCGGGACCGGGTGGTATTCATCGAGGATTACGACATCAACGTGGGGCGGCACCTGGTCCAGGGGGTGGACCTCTGGCTCAACACCCCCGTGCAGGGCATGGAGGCCTGCGGCACCAGCGGCATGAAGGTGGCCCTGAACGGCGGGCTCAATCTTTCGATCCTGGACGGCTGGTGGCCGGAGGGATTCGATTCCACCAACGGGTTCGCGGTCAGCGGCTCGCGTCACCCGGACCCCGCGGTGCGGGACGGCCGGGACCGGGAGGCGATCTTCCGGGCCCTCGAAGAGGAGGTGGTGCCCCTCTACTACCGGCAGGAGGGGGGCGAGGAGCCGAACGGGGTGCCCCACGGCTGGGTAGCTATGCTGAAGCGGGCCATGTGCACCTTGGGCTGGCGCTTCTCCGCGGACCGCATGGTGAAGGACTACACCATCCACTGCTACCGGCCGGGGGCGGGGATCTCGACGGCGGAGATGAGCACTCCCTTTGTGTGAAGGAATCGAAGACGAACGAGCCCTTGGCGGAGCAAGCTGAAGGCCGCTCCGCCAAGGGCTTTTCCCGTGACGTTAAATGGCTTCCTGGCCCTGCTCGCCGGTGCGGATCCGGTAGGCTTCATCCACCGGCAGGACGAAAATCTTCCCGTCCCCGATCTGGCCGGTTTTCGCGCTGTCGAGAATGGCTCGTACCACCTTGGTGACCAGCTCGGTCTCGATAATCACCTCGATCTTGACCTTGGGGACGAAGTCGATGGTGTATTCCGCGCCGCGGTAGACTTCCTTGTGGCCTTTCTGCCGCCCGAAGCCCTTGACCTCCGAAACGGTCATGCCCTTGACGCCGACGTCATTGAGCGCCTCCTTGACCTCATCGAGCTTGAACGGCTTGATGATCGCCTCGATCTTTTTCATGATGCTCTCCTTATTGCTCGCGAACCAGGGAGAGGCTGCCCCCTCCCTGCCGCATTGCCCGGTTTACAGTGAATAGCCGATCTCGCTGTGCTCGGTGAGATCGAGGCCCTGGACCTCGTCCTCGGGGGAAACCCGCAGGCCGATGAGTCCGTCCACGACTTTCAGGATAATGAAGGTGGCCACGAGCGAGTACGCGATGATGGTGAAGGCGTCCATGGCCTGCACGGCAAAAAGGTGCGGATTGCCGAAGAAGAGCCCGTTCTTGCCGTTGGGGTTCACGGCGGTGGTGGCGAAGAGCCCGGTGGCCAGGGCTCCCCAGAGGCCGCCTGCGCCGTGCACGCCCACCACGTCGAGGGCGTCATCATACCCGAGCTTGCTTTTGAGCAGCACTGCCAGGTAGCAGAGGACGCCGGCCACCAGGCCGATGACCACCGCGCCGGTCGGGTTGACGAAGCCGGAGGCCGGCGTGATGGCCACCAGGCCGGCAATGGCCCCGGAGGCTGCGCCCAGGGTGGTGGGCTTGCCCTTGAGCACCCACTCCGCTACCAGCCAGGCGAGCAGGGCGGCGGCGGTGGCCACGTGGGTGGTAAAAAAGGCATTGACGGCAACCCCGTTGGCGGCCAGGGCGCTGCCGGCGTTGAAGCCGAACCAGCCGAACCAGAGCAGCCCGGCACCGAGCACGGTCATGCCGAGGTTGTGCGGGTGGAAGGACTCCCGGCCCCAACCCTTGCGCTTGCCGAAGACCAGGGCCGCCGCCAGGGCGGCGGCGCCGGAGTTGATGTGGATGACGGTGCCGCCCGCGAAATCGAGTCCACCGTGCTTGCTGATCCAGCCGCCTCCCCACACCCAGTGGCAGACCGGCAGATACACCAGGGTGCACCAGAGAATGGTGAAGAGGAGAAAGGCCGGGAACTTGACCCGCTCGGCAAAGCTACCGGTGATGAGCGCCGGGGTGATGATGGCGAACATCAGCTGGAAGGCGGCAAAGAGCAGGTGCGGGATGGTGGCCGCATAGGGGCCTGCGGTGAGGCCGACGCCGGCAAGGCCGGCCCAGTCGAGGCCCCCGATCAGGCCGCCCTTGTCAGGGCCAAACGCCATGGAGTAGCCGTAGAGTACCCAAATGATGGACACGATGCCCAAGCAGGCGAAACTCTGCAAAATGGTGCTCAACACATTCTTGGAGCGGACCATGCCGCCGTAAAAAAGGGCCAGGCCCGGGGTCATCAGCATGACCAGGGCCGTGGCCACCAGCATGAACGCAATATCGCCGCTGTTCATTCCTCTCTCCTTGAAAATAGCTTAGGGGGTTGATCCTTGGGTTGGTTACTATTTTTCGAACGGCCGGATTCGAATTCGAACCGGATCAAGGCAAGGCCTGTGCCAGAGCACGGGCGAAGGCGATAACCAATTGATTTTCCGATTGAACAACGGAGGAGAAGGAAAGACAGCTAGCTACAAATTTGTCAGATTTAGTGGTGATGGCGCCACTTGATGCCAACATTTTTGTTTAATCTGGCACGGGGAGTCTCGTCAGATTCTGGTAGGA
>JAJYKH010000255.1 GCA_021788685.1 Deltaproteobacteria bacterium
TGAACGGCCGGGGCGCCGGCGGAGGGCGCGTTGGCATCGCCTTTGGAGCAGCCGGCGAGGAGCAGAAGCGGCAGCAGGAGAAGCAGGAGTATTCTTTTCATAGTGGTTTCACGCGAGTTGTTGGCCGATTTTTCCCGGCGGCGATTGTAGCACGGCCTTTCCGGAAAGCGCAAGCCATTCCGCGTGATCAGGTGAAAAGATACAGGCAGATGCCGACCGCGGCGGCGACCCCGGCCAGGTCGCCCAAGAGGGCGGCGGCCAGGCCGTAGCGCAGGCGTCGCACCTGCACGGCCCCGAAGTAGACCGCCAGCACATAGAAGGTGGTCTCGGTGCTGCCCTGGAGGGTCGAGACCAGGTAGCCGATATAGCTGTCCGGGCCGATGGCCGGGTCCTTCAGGATGGCGCCCAGGTAGCCGAACGCGCCCGACCCGGAAAGGGGTCGCAGCAGGGCCATGGTCAGGGCCTCGGGGGGCAGGCCCACCTTGGCGGTCCAGGAGCCGATCCAGCCCACGATGATCTCCATGGCGCCGCTCGCGCGGAACATGCCCACCGCCACCAGGATGGCCACCAGGTAGGGAATGATCTTGATCGCCACCTGGAACCCCTCCTTGGCCCCTTCCACGAAGACTTCATAGATCCGCACCCCCCGCAGGGCGCCGAAGGCGAGAAAGGCCACCATCAGGCCGGGGATCACCCAGGGGGAGATGGCCTGGCCGTAGGCGATGGTGAGCGGGATGAAGCCGATCACCAAGCCCAGGGCGAGCAGACTGACCCAGAAGGGATAGGCCTGACCGGCCTCGGCCGGGAGCGGTTCCGCCTGGATCTCGCTCAGTGTGCCGGCAGGACCGTTGCCGGGTGCCGGGGCGGCGGTCAAGGGCTTGGCGAAGCGCTTGAGAAGCTTGGAAGCCAGGATGGCCGCCGTGGTGGAGCAGATGGTGGCGACCAGGGTGCTGGGCAGGATGGCCGCCGGGTGGGCCGAGCCGGCAGCCGCCCGCAGGGCGATCACCCCGGTGGGCAGCAGGGTGACGCTGGAGGTGTTGATCGCCAGGAAGAGGATCATGGGGTCGGTGGCGGTGCCGGGTTGCGGGTTGAGCTTGTCCAGCTCCTGCATGGCCCGGATCCCGAAGGGGGTGGCGGCGTTGCCCAGGCCCAGGACGTTGGCCGACATGTTGAGGATCATGGCGCCCATGGCGGGGTGCTCGGCAGGCACCTCGGGGAAGAGCCGCACCATGAGCGGCCGGATGAAACGGGCCAGGATCGAGAGCAGGCCGCCCGCCTCCGCCACCTTCACCAGCCCCAGGAAGAGGGTCATCACCCCGACCAGGCTGATCGCCAGCTCCACCGCGCTGGCGGCGGCTTCCACCATGGCTGTGGAAAGCGCCTCCATGGGGGCGGTGGTGACGCCGTCCGCCAGGAAGGTGATCTGGTGCCAGCCGGCGGTGGCGAAGGCGATGGCGACGATGGCGAAGAAGATGATGTTCATGAAAGAAACCACCCCTCGAAAATGGCGTCCGGGAGATCGAAGCTTGGGAGGAAGGTACCCGCCGGGGCGGAAATGTCAAGGAAGGAGAAAGGCAGGTGACAGGCTGGAGGCTGAAGACTCAAGGCAGAAGTAAGGGTAGGGTGGATAAACGGAGCGCATCCGCCGAATCGGCCCCGACGGTGGATGCGCTCTCGCTTATCCGCGATTTATGGCTCGGGGGGGTTCGCTCTGAGCCTTGGGCTTTGAGCCGCTTCTGCGTGCCAGCGCCGGAGCAGGTACTGGCCGTCGGGGGTGAAATGCTCTTTTTCGGCCAGGGCGAGGGCCGCATCCACGCTCATGAAGGAGCCGGCCGCCACCTCCTCCGCCTGGAGCGTGATCCCGCCGTCCCAGACGCAGGAAAAGGCACGCCCCCATACCCTGTTCCCCGGGTCCTCGTGATAAAAATCGAAGAGGGGCGAAAGGGGGACGCCCCGGATGCCCAGCTCCTCGGCCAGCTCGCGCACGGCCGACTCTTCGTAAGTCTCGCCGGCAGCGACCACCCCGCCCGCGGCCGGGCAGTAGTAACCGGGGTAGATGTCCTTGGTAACGGTCCGCTGCTGGAGGAACAGCTCTCCCTGGGAGTTGAAGACCAGGATGTAAGTGGCCCGGTGGGGCAGGATGAACCGCCGCATCACCCCCCGGCTGGCCGCGCCGACCACCCGGTTGTTTTCGTCCACGATCACGACCTGCTCGTCCCGGCTGCCCATTTCCTCTCATCCTCTGAAATTGTGCGAGGGCAGGTTAGCCTTTCTCCTCCCGCCTTTCAATGGGGATCTCTTCCGTCAGCCGGCGGCAGCGCGGGAGCCATCCCCGCCGTCCGCCCGGCACGCAAAAAGGCCGGTCCGCTGAAGCGGCCCGGCCTTGCGAGCAGGGTTTGAAAGCCCGAACGCCTATGGTTCAGGCGTACTCCTCTTCCTCCTCCTTTTCCTCCCCGGCTTCTTCCTTGCCGAAGGCCTTGGCCTTTTCGGCCAGGTCCCGGATGCGGTTCTGGACCAGCCAGTTGACCGTGGACTCCGGGTAGGTGCCGTCCTCCTGCCGCTCCCCCGCCTCGGTGCCGGTGAGCAGGCCGATGCCCTGGTCGATGGTCTCGATGGGGTAGATGTGGAACCGGCCGGCGGCCACGGCCTCCACCACCGGCTCCCGGAGCATGAGATGGAGGCAATTGGCGGCGGGAATCATCACCCCCTGGCGGCCGGTGAGCCCCTTGGCCCGGCAGACCTCGAAGTAGCCCTCGATCTTCTCGTTCACCCCGCCGATGGCCTGCACCTCCCCGTGCTGGTTCACCGAGCCGGTGATCGCCAGCTCCTGCCTGACCGGGAGCCTGGAGAGGCTCGAGAGCAGGGCGTAGAGCTCGGTCGAGGAGGCGGAGTCGCCTTCCACCCCCTCGTAGAGCTGCTCGAAGGTGATGCTCGCGGTGAGGGTGAGCGGCACCTCCTGGGCGTACTTGCCGCCCAGGTAGCCGGAGAGGATCATGGTCCCCTTGTTGTGGATCGGGCCTCCCAGCTTGGCCTCCCGGTCGATGTTGACCACCCCGTTGCTGCCCATGTGGGTGCGGGCGGTCACCCGCGAGGGCTTGCCGAAGGCGTAGTCGCCCAGCTGCAGCACCGCCAGGCCGTTCACCTGCCCCACCTCGGAGCCTTCGGTATCGATGAGGATGGTCCCCTCCTCGATCATCTCCCGGAGCCGCTCCTCGATCCGGTTGGAGCGGTAGATCTGCTCGTCGATGGCCTTCTTGACGTCTCCCGCCTGCACGTGCTTGTTGCCGTTGGTGCCTGCCCAGTAGCTCGCCTGCCGCACCAGGTCCACCACCTCCCCGAATTTGGTGGCGATCTTCTTGCGGTTTGAAGCCAGGCGCGACCCGTACTCCACCACCTTGGCCACCCCGGACGGGGAAAAGTGCTTGAGCTTCTCCTCCCGGCAGACGTTGCCGATGAACTGGGCATACTGCTCGGCGGTGGTCTCGCTCCAGTCGATGGAGGTCTCGAAATCGGCCTTCACCTTGAACAGCTCCTGGAAATCGGGGTCATAGGAGTAGAGCAGGTAATAAATATAGGGATCGCCAGTGAGGATCACCTTGATGTCGAGGGGGATGGGCTCGGGCTGGAGCGTCCGGGTGGTGATGAGGCCGTAGGCCTCGCCCATGCCCTCGATCGTGATCTCCCGGTTTTTGAGGGCCCGCTTCAGCACGTGCCAGGAGAGCGGCTTGGTGAGCACCTCGTAGACGTCGAGCATCAGGTAGCCGCCGTTGCAGCGGTGGAGCGCCCCGCCCTTGATCATCCCGAAATTGGTGACCAGGGTGCCGAACTGCCCCATGTGCTCGATGCGGCCGATCAGGTTGGGGCCGGTGGGGTTGCCTTCCATGTCCACCGGCGCCCCGGTGCAGTCGCTGTTATCCACCACCAGGTTGACCCGGTATTCGTCGAAGGTGGGCTGGCGCCCGCCGCCCATCATGGCAATGGCCATCTTCTGCTGCTGGGGCGCCTCCTCCATCTGCTTGATCTGCCGGAAGGCGTGGACGTTCTTGAGGAGGAAGGCCCGGGCCTCGTCGAGGAAGCGGCCGACCCCGTCGTAGGGGGCGTATTTTTCCTTCAGGTCGTTGATGAGGTGATCGACGGCAAAGCCCACCACCCGCTGATCGAGCTCCCGGGCCCTTTTCTTGCCTTCCCCCTGGAGATCCTGGACCATGCGCATGGTTTCCCGCATCTCCTCCTGCAGCTCGTCACGCCCCCGCTCGACCCGCTGCTGCTCCTTTTCGCCCATTTTCTCCAGCTCGTCGGGAGAGAGGAGCTCGCCATCCTTGATCGGGACGATCATCAGCCCGTGCGGGGTCTGCACCAGGCCGAAGCCCCGCTCCTGGGCCCGCTCGTTCAGCTTCTCGAACAGCTGCTTGGCCTTGTCCTGGAACTCCTCCTCGATCTTCTCCCGCTCCCGCTCGTATTCCTTGCTTTCGAAGCCCCGGGGGACGTCCGACTTGAGGTCCTCCACCAGGTGGTCCATGTCGTCCCGGAATTCCCGTCCCTTGCCGGCCGGGAGCCGCAGGGCCCGGGGCTTGTCCTCGTCCTCGAAGTTGTTCACGTAGAGCCAGTCGTCGGGC
>JAJYKH010000256.1 GCA_021788685.1 Deltaproteobacteria bacterium
CGGCTGCGCCTTGCGGGCGAGCTTGGAGCGGACCCAGCCGAACTGCGGGGTGTTGAGGGCCGGCATCTGCACCATGGTGAGGTGGACCTTGCTGCCGTCGTGGATCAGCTCGGTGCGGATGGAGTCGGTGAAGCCGCGGATGCCGTGCTTCGCCCCGCAGTAGGCGGCCTGGAGCGGAATGGAGCGGTCGGCGAGGGCGGAGCCCACCTGGACGATGGCCCCCCGGTCGCGGGGCTTCATCCGCCTGAGGGCGGCCATGGTGCCGTAGACCTGCCCCAGGTAGGTGACTTCGGTCACCCGCTTGAACTCCTCGGGCGTGGTCTCCGCGAAGGGGGCGAACACCGAGGTCATGGCGTTGTTGACCCAGATGTCGATGGGGCCGAACGTCTTCTCCACCTCGGCGGCCGCCCGTTCCACCTGGCCGGGATCGGCGACGTCGGTGGGGATGGCCACGGCCTGGCCGCCCAGCTTCTCCACCTCCTGACGGGTTTTCTCCAGCCGCTCGGGATCCCGGGCCAGCAGGCCGATCCGGGCCCCCTGCCGGGCGAAGGCCTGCGCCGCGGCCCGGCCCACCCCGGCCGAGGCGCCGGTGATCACCACCACTTCGGGACGGGACGGTTCGGGGGCGGCGGGCCTGAGCCGCCGGCGGGCGGCCTGGAGCCGCTCCTTGCCTTTTTCCCAAATGGCTCCGGCCTCCCGAAGGGAAACGACCTTCTTCTCTTCCATCTCCATGGGGTCCTCCTTGACTTTGATGATGCGGGCGGCCACCCGGGTCCGTCCGCTTCGGCTCCGCTCCTTACTCCGTGGTCACGAGCGTTCGGCTCATCATCTGCTTCACCGACTGCCGGATCATGGCGAGCGCCTCGGGATCGCCCTTGTACAGGGCCGACATGTAGCCCTTGGCCTGCTCGAACGTGATGTGCGGCGGGAGCGGCGGCACCTCCGGGTCGCAGTGGGCGCAGATGACCGTGGGCCGGTCCGCCCGGAGCGCCTTTTCGTAAGCCGGCCGGATCTCCTTGGGCTTGTCCACGTCGATGCCGTTGAGATCGAGCAGCTCGGCGTAATCCGCAAACGAGAAGTCGGGGATGTTCTGGGAGGCCTCGAACTTGGGGTCGCCCGCCATGACCCGCTGCTCCCAGGTCACCTGGTTGAGGTCGAGGTTGCGGAGCACGAGCACGATGAGCCGCGGGTCCTTCCACCGCCGCCAGTACTTGGCGATGGTAATGAGTCCGTTGTTGCCGAGCATCTGCATGGCGCCGTCCCCCACCGCGGCGATGGCCACCCGGTCGGGATGGGCGAACTTGGCCGCCAGGGCGTAGGGAACCCCGGGGCACATGGTGGCGAGCTGGCCCGAGAGGGACGCCATCATCCCCCGCCTGATCTTGAGGTCCCGGGCGAACCAGTTGGCCGCCGACCCGGAGTCGCTCGAAATGATGCAGTTGTCGGGCAGCAGCGGCGAAAGCTCCCAGAAAAGGCGCTGGGGGTTGATCGGGTTCGCCTTGAGCATGGCCCGCGCCTCCATGATCTCCCACCACTCGGCCACCCCCTTTTCGACCTCCTCCTGCCAGTCCCGCTCCCGCTTGCGGGACAGAAGCGGAATGAGCGCCCGCAGGGTGAGCTTGGCGTCTCCCTGGAGGTGGACCTCCATGGGGTAGCGGAGGCCGAGCATCCGGGGGCTGATGTCGATCTGCACCCCCCGGGCCTGGCCTTCCTTGGGCAGGAACTCGGAATAGGGAAAGCCGCTCCCGATCATGAGGAACGTGTCGCAGCCCATCATCAGGTCCCAGCTCGGCTTGGTGCCGAGCAGGCCGATGGCGCCGCAGTTGTACGGGAGGTCGTCCGGGAGGGCCGCCTTGCCGAGCAGGGCCTTGGCCACCCCGGCGCCCAGCAGCTCGGCCACCTCCATCACCTCGTCGGTGGCATCGAGCGCCCCGGCGCCGATGAGAATGGCCACCCGCTTGCCGCCGTTGAGCAGGTCGGCGGCATGGCGCAGGTCCCGGCCCTTGGGGACGATGTCCGGCTCGGACCAGCCGATGCTGGTGAAGGTGTGGCCGTGGGTGCGGGGCGGCGAAGGGACGGCATCCATCTCCTGGACGTCCGCCGGGAAGATGATGCAGGTCACCGTCCGTTCCGCCTTGGCGATCCGCATGGCCCGGTCCACCAGGTGGCGGATTTGCGTGGGGCTCGACGCCGTGTGCACGAAATGATGGGCCACGTCCTTGAACAGGGAGACGAGGTCCACCTCCTGCTGGAAGTCCGAGCCCAGGGCGCTGGTCTGTTGCTGGCCGACGATGGCCACCACCGGCTGGTGGTCGCCCGCGGCGTCGTACAACCCGTTCAGGAGATGGATGGCGCCCGGCCCCGAGGTGGCCATGCACACCCCCACTTCGCCGGTGAATTTGGCATGGGCGCAGGCCTCGAAGGCGGCCAGCTCCTCGTGCCGGGACTGGATGAAGTCGATCTTGCCCTGGGCGCGGTTGAGCGCCCCCATGACGCCGTTGATGCCGTCGCCCGGATAGCCGTAGACGCGCCGGACGCCCCAATCGTAAAGTCGCTGCACCAAGTAATCGCTTGCGGTCGGGCTCATGATGGCTCCCTTGGGTTGATGGTGAGGTTCCGAACCGTTCCAGGGACCGGTTTGTGCTCTGAACAGGAGCGGGGCGCTGCTGAGGGCGGACTGCCGGCGAGGATCGCGGGAAGCAATGGTTGTCAGGCAGTTGCCTCCAACCTCAAGCGAAGCGCTCCTCGAACCTCCAACCGCGCAACGCAGCAATCGGCCCGTCGTGCCGGAGAACGGTTCCTTCCCTATTCTCGGGGGCTCGACCGCATGCTGTCAACCGGGCGGACCGGGTTCAAGGGCGCGTCAGGCTGGAGGCTGGAGATGAGGGGCAAGAGCGAAACCTGATTGGAAACGCTGTTTGCCGTGCAGTGCCCCTCCACCCCTCACTTTCAACGGCAGGAGATCAGTGCGCCCGCGATCGGGACGGTTCCGCAAGAGCGGTCCTGCGGAGAGCTTCTTCCCTGGACGGTGGCCTGCGGCGGGACTCCCGGGTCACTCCATAGGCTAGATCATGAATTGCAGCAGGAGGTAAAGGGTGTCGTTGTCCGAGGCGTTGCGCCCGAAGCCGTCGTAATCGGAATGAGAGCCGTTGAATTTGTCGTAGATGACGTACTGCAGGGCCAGCTTGTGACGGTAGTCGAGCACAAAATCCCCTTCCAGGATGAAGCCGCTGCTGTCCGGACTGCCCGTCCGGCTCCCGTCTACCGGGTCAGGGCCATACAGGAGCCGGTCCTCGTCTCCGTCGATCAAGAAATAGGAGACGGTCCCGCCGATCGAGCCGAGGTGCGCTCGATAGAAGTAATTGACGTTGGTACGAAATTTCGCCAGGTCGTCGGACGTGTTTGATGTATCGCCGAGGGCGAAGCTGGCGTCCCAGTCCTGCTTCTCGTGGACCCAGGCTCCGGCGATGGAAAAGGTGTGCTTTCCAGTGACATACTGGTATTGGGCATCGAAGCCGATGTCCTTGAAATGATTGGTGGGTCCCTGTTCGAGTCCCTGCGGATAGACGTCGGCGGCCAGTCCATAGGTCCCTGCCTCCAGGGCGTGATTTCCCCACTTGTGCGTGAGAGCTACGCGCCAGTAAGGCATGGCGTCATCCACCACCGTGGTGGTTTCCGTTCCGGCTCCCAGAGGGGAGGTGATTCCGCTCAGGTTGGTGCGGTAGGCTGCGCCTTGAACGTACAGCGTGTCTTTGTACAGAACGTACAAGCCGGCGCCGCCGACTTGCTGCCCCTGCAGCTCCCCCTCGATCAGGGGGTTGGCGGCGGGAGTGGGGGCGACGTCCGAGCTTTCATAGGGAAATCCCCACGCAGGCGTGCTGTTCCAGGGGTCGCCCAAGGTGGGGGCGTTGTTGATGGTGATGCCGTACATGAAATTCCTGTCCGCGGTCATGCGCGCATAGCGGATATCGGTAATGTCGAGGGAAAAACCGTCTTCAATCCCGCTGTAATTGCCTTGAACCAGCGCGCCCAGCCCGCCGTAGATCCGCCCTGCATAATAGACCCCCACGATCTTCGGCAGGTAGAGAACATCGTTTCGGGTTGCGTCGGTCATATTCGCCCAGGTGTCATTCACGGAACCGGGGGGCAGGTCCTTGTCGATATGCGTGAAAGCCGCCTTGACGACCCCGGCCAGCGGAGGCGGCCATTGGTAAGGCTTGGTGCTCTTGCTCATGGTATAGCCCATTATCTTGAAGTGCCTCCCGAACGAGTTCAGCTCCGGGTAGACCGTATGGCAGGAGGAGCACTCCATTCCGGTCTGACGTGCAAAGCTCGGAACCGCAGAGGCATTGTTCCGCGGCTGAACGATCAAAAGGGTACAAGCACATACGATCAGAGAGAATTTCCTGGTTCTTGCAGCTGCCATCCCCCTCCTCCCTTCAGGCTGTGCCCTTTTTTATTGATTTTTGAAGGAATGGGAAATGTAGCCGATGACCTCTTTGGTCTGCTCCGGGGCAAGACCGATCGGAGGCATCAACCTGTAGCCGTTTTGAACGGCATTCGTGATTTTCTGGTCAGGGTTGTTCCTCCAGAACTGCGGATTGGTAAA
>JAJYKH010000257.1 GCA_021788685.1 Deltaproteobacteria bacterium
CCACCTTCTGCAGACCGTCGGCCGCCTCCAGGGCCGGATACACCCGGTTCCCCACCGGCAGCAGCAGGACGTCCTTCCCCTCCCGCAGCAGCTCCCCCTTGCCGAGGGGCAGCTTTTCGAGGTGGTCCGCCAGCTCCACCCCCTGGCCGGCGCCCCGCGGGTAGCGGACCGCGGCCGGCCCCGGATGGTAGATGGCGGTGTGGAGCATGTGCTGGAGCTCGCATTCGTCCTTGGGCGCCATGAGCACCATGTTGGGTATGAAGCGGAAGAAGCAGAGATCGAAGGCCCCGTGGTGGGTGGGGCCGTCATCGCCCACCAGCCCGGCCCGGTCGATGGCGAAGGTCACCGGCAGGTTGGGCAGGCAGACGTCGTGGATGATCTGGTCGAGAGACCGCTGGAGGAACGTGGAATAGATGGCCACCACCGGCAGCATCCCTTCGGTGGCCAGGCCGGCCGCGTAGGTCACGGCGTGCTGCTCGGCGATGCCGACGTCGAAGAAGCGGTCCGGGAACCTCCGGGCGAAGCGGGCCAGGCCGGTGCCGGCCGGCATGGCCGCAGTGATCGCGGCGATGCGGGGATCTTTCTCCGCCAGGTGGATCAGGGTGTCCCCGAAGGTGCGGGTATAGCTCACCGGCCCGGGAGGGGCCGGCCGGGGGATGCCGGTGGCGATGTCGAACGGCCCTACCCCGTGGAAGTCGTCCGGTTTCCGTTCGGCCGGGGGATACCCCTTGCCCTTGGTGGTGAGAACATGGATCAGGGTCGGACCCTGGCCGAACTCCTTGACGTTCCGCAGGGTCTCCACCAGCGTTTCCAGCTGGTGGCCGGGGATGGGGCCGATGTACTCGAATTTCAAGGCCTCGAACAGCATGCCGGGGGTGAAGAACCCCTTCAGGCTGTCCTCGCCTTTTTTGAGCACGGTCAGGATGTTTTCCCCCACGTTGGCGAAGGACTTGAGGAACGATTCCATCTCCCGCTTGACCCGGACCATGGTGCGGCCGGTCAGCTTGCGGCTCAAGAACGAGGACAGGGCGCCCACGTTGGGCGAGATCGACATTTCGTTGTCGTTGAGGATGACGATGAGGTTCTTGCCGAGATGCCCCGCCTGGTTCAGGGCCTCGAAGGCCATGCCGCCGGTCATCGAGCCGTCGCCGATCACCGCGATCACCTTGTCGGGGTCGCCCTTCAGGTCTTTCGCAGTGGCGATGCCCAGCCCGGCGGAAATGGAGGTGCTGCTGTGGCCGGTATCGAAGACGTCGTAAGGGCTTTCGTCCCGCTTGGGAAAGCCGCTGATCCCCTGGTGCTGGCGGAGGGTGTGGAACCGGTCGCGCCGGCCGGTGATCAGCTTGTGGGCATAGCACTGGTGGCCCACGTCCCAGATCAGCTTGTCATCCGGGGTGTCGAAGACGTAGTGCAGGGCGATGGTCAGCTCGACCACCCCCAGGCAGGGGGCGAGATGCCCGCCCGTGCAGGAGACGGTCCGGATGATCTCCTGCCGGATCTCCTCGGCCAGGGCGGGCAGGTCGGTTTCGGCCAACAGCCGCAAGTCGGAGGGGGAGTTGATCTTCGCCAGCAGGGAGGAAGGTTCCGCCATGATCGCAATGAGCTCCTGAATTGCCGAAAACCTGTCGGTCTCAGGTGGTCCGGGTGTAGATATAGGTCGCCAGCTCCCGGAGGGGGTCCGCCTGGGAGCCGAACCCGGCGAGGGCGGCCACTGCGCCCTGCACCGCTTCCATGGCCCGGGCGCGAGTCCCCTCCACTCCGAAGAAGGCGGGATACGTCGCCTTCTGCCGGTCCGCGTCGGAGCCTGCCGCCTTGCCCAGCTCCTTGGCCGTCCCCACCACGTTGAGGAGGTCGTCGACGATCTGGAACGAAAGACCCACCTGCCGGCCGTAGGTGGTGAGGGCCGCGAACTGCTCCTCGTCGGCCCCGCCGATGATCGCCCCCGCCTGGACCGCGGCGGTGATCAGCGCCCCGGTCTTGCAGCTGTGGATGAACCGCAGGGCGTCGAATTCGATGGGCTGCCCTTCGGCGGCCACATCGAGGGCCTGCCCGCCCACCATGCCGAGGGGGCCGGCGGCCCGGGCCACCAGGTGAATGAGCCGCAACCGGGCACCATCCCCGATGTGGACGGAGAGGGCGGGATCGCTCAGCAGCTCGAAGGCATAGGTCAGCAGCCCGTCACCGGCGAGAATCGCCCCGGCCTCCCCGAAAACCATATGGTTGGTGGGCTTGCCGCGCCGGAGCTCGTCGTCGTCCATGGCCGGCAGGTCGTCATGAATGAGGGAGTACGTGTGGATGCACTCGAAGGCGCAGGCAAGGGGCAGCAGTGGCCGGGGCATGCCGTTCACGGCCTCGGCCGCCGCGATGCACAGGATCGGCCGCACCCGCTTGCCGCCGGCGAAAAGACTATAGCGCATGGCCTTGATGTGGTCAACCAGCCGGCCGTCCGCCGCCAGCATGTGCTCCTCGAGGGCCTCTTCCACAATGGCCCTCTGCCGGGCAAGGTATTCTTTGATATCCATTGATATCCATTATCCCTGGTTTCCGGCGGCCCGCAAACGGCGCCCTCACTCCGTGTCGGCAGCCGCAGGCGGCTCCTTTTCGTCGAAGGGCGCGGGGGTAAGCCCGCCATCCTTCTTGAGCAGAAGATCCACCCGGCGCTGGGCCTCTTCCAGCTTGCGGTTGCAAAGCTCAGCCAGCTTGACCCCCTCATCGAAGATTTTGAGCGACTCCTCGAGAGGCAGATCGCCCTCTTCCAGCTCCCTGGTGATCTGCTCAAGCCGCGCGAGGGCCTCTTCGAATTTCTGCTTGGCCATGCCGCTCAATTCCGCTTGTGATTTGATGCTTCGCCCGCCGGTGTCCGGAGTTTTTCTGTGCGATCATCGATTTTCGTTGAATGGGGAGTAATTTCCATTCCCATTTCACAATGTAAATGAAACCGCTGCAATGAGCAATCGCCTTTCCCAAAAAAGCCGGTTATGATAGCTTTCCGCCTCACGCCCGAGGATGGAAATCGCCGGGAGGCAGCACCTTGTAATGGTTAGTCGGAATGTCCCCGGAAAACCTGTCACAGTGCATCGAGCGCTTCACCGTCTGGCTCCACGCGGAAAAGGGGTACTCCCCCCACACCGTGGAGGGTTACCGGCGGGACCTCGCCGAGTTCGCCGCTCATGCGGGCGCCGATCGAGCGGCAGCCGGCATGGCCCCCGCCGATGTCAGGGCTTACGTATACGCCCTCAACGGTCGGAACAAAAGCTCCTCGGTGGCCAGGAAGCTTTCGGCGCTCCACACCTTCTTCCGTTTCCTGCTGCGCGAGAGGGTGATCGAGGAAGATCCGGCCGCGGCCATCTCCCGCCCCAAGCAGGGCCGGTACATGCCGGTTTTCCTCTCGGTGGACGAGGTGTTCTCCCTCCTGGAGGCCCCCACCGACCAGGACCCCTTTGCCGCCCGGGACCGGGCCATGCTGGAGATGCTCTACTCCACCGGGATGCGGGTAGCGGAGCTGGCCGGCCTCGACCTGGACCGCCTCGATTGCGCCACCGGGATGGTGAGGGTGAGGGGCAAGGGGAACCGGGAGCGGCTGGTGCCGGTGGGCCGGCCGGCCCTCGAAGCCCTCGCCGCCTACCTGCCCCAGCGGCAGGAGCTGGGCCGCCGCCGCGCCGAGCGGGGTCTGTCGCCGGAAGCGGCAGCCGTTTTCCTCAACGGCCGGGGCAGCCGGCTGACCACGCGGAGCATCGAGCGGCTGGTGGGGATGTACGCCGAACGGGCAGGGATCGCCGCCCGGGTGACCCCCCACGCGATCCGCCATTCGTTCGCCACCCATCTTCTTGAAATGGGAGCCGATCTCCGGGCGGTGCAGGAGCTCCTGGGGCACGTGAGCCTCTCCACCACCCAGAAGTACACCCATCTCAACCTGGACCATTTGACCGAGGTGTACGACAAGGCCCACCCCAAGGCGAGGAAAGGCGGAAAGGGCTAGCGGACGGGATGGACGAAAAGTGGACGCAGTGGACAGGTCCACACGGTCCACCACGTCCATTC
Source organism: Deltaproteobacteria bacterium (assembly GCA_021788685.1). Taxonomy (GTDB): domain Bacteria; phylum Desulfobacterota; class Desulfobulbia; order Desulfobulbales; family UBA5123; genus JAJYKH01. The sequence goes on from JAJYKH010000257.1 coordinate 4,042, forward strand.
CGTCCACCTTTTATATAAGGTTCTCATAGAAAGCGACCAAGGCCGCACCCGGCCAACCTTGACATTTCTCCCCATCATCCCCATAAAGAAAAGGTTATGAGCAACGACAACGTCATCCACGCCACCACGGTCATCTGCGTCCGTCACCGGGGCGAGGTGGTCGTGGCCGGCGACGGCCAGGTGACCCTGGGCAACACGGTGATGAAGCACCAGGCCCGCAAGGTCCGCCGCCTCTATAATGGGCAGGTGATCACCGGGTTCGCCGGGGCCACCGCCGACGCCTTCACCCTATACGACAAGCTGGAAAAGAAGCTGGACCAGTACAAAGGCAACCTCATGCGGGCCGCCGTGGAGCTTGCCACCGACTGGCGCACCGACAAGATCCTCCGCAGGCTCGAAGCCTTCCTGGTAGCCGCCGACCGCGACCTCCATGGCTGCCCGGCAGACGGCCTCCGCGTCGAGGCCGCTGTGGGCGACGAGCGCCTTGGCGGCGGCCTGGGCGTACGGGCCGCCCGAGCCGATGGCGAGGATGCCGTCGTCCGGCTCG